>JAGCIP010000225.1 GCA_017648525.1 Clostridia bacterium | reverse complement strand
CTGTGGAGTTGTAAAAATTGCAATTTTGTGCCGTTTTTGCCTCCAAGACCAGAAGGAAAGGAAGATGGAAAACAAGGAAATTCAAGTAATTCGTGACCCTGTATCTGGTTACCCTGATGTTCCGGCTATGTTGGGTCAAATGGCTGATTGGACGCCAGAAGAAAAGTTTTGTAACCAATTTTGGCGGTTGAATAATTTATACAAAATCGTTGATAAAAAATCTAAGGTCGTTACTTTTGTTATGAAGCCTGAGCAGGCCGACCTTTATTGTGCAATACGTAAGCATCCTCGTCACGTGATATGTAAATCTCGTCAGTTAGGGTTTTCCACCTTCATCCAAATCTTTTATTTGGACTGTGCCATTTTCAATTCTAACGAGAACGTGTTTATCATCGCACAGGACAAGGATGCTGCGTCGGCTATTATGGAAACGAAGATTAAATTCGCTTACAATAATTTGCCGGCAGAAATCAAAGAAACCCGGAAGGTGGTTAAATCGAACAGTGATGAATTTTTGCTGAACAATAACAGCAAAATTACAGTTACGGTTTCTGCTCGTTCAGCAACTGCTACCCGTATTCACTCGTCCGAAATGGCAAAATCTTACATTAAAGACCCTGAAAAGACCCACGAATTTTGGACTGGTACTTTACCTGCTTTGATTCCAGGTGGAACCTGTTGTATTGAGTCTACCGCCGAAGGTTCGAGCGGAGACTTTTACGAAGCGTATATGAACAAGGCGATGGACAAACCACAAGACCAAAATACATTTATGCGTCATTTCTATTCGTGGTGGCGTTCGCCTGAATTTACATCTGACAACCCACCGGCAGGCGGTTTTGATTCTGATTTGCGTAAATACTTTATGGAACTGGAAGAAAAATACAACATCAAATTGACCGACCGTCAGAAAAATTGGTATGCGGCTATGTCCCGTGTGCTTGGGTTCAAAATGAAACAAGAATACCCAACTGTTGATGTTGAGGCTTTTGAACAAACCAACGAATCTCAGGTCTGGGGACGTCCATTAGCGATTATGCGAGCAAACGGACGTGTTAAAAATACCCCATATTTGCAGAATTACCCTGCTGTTTGTGCGTTTGATATTGGCCATAATGACCTTGCGGCGTGTTGGTGTGCTCAATGGGTTGATGACGAATGGCGCATTTTTGGTTATTTGGAAATCAGAAAGGGCGATATTTCGTGGTTTTTGGAAAAATTCAGCCAACGTGGCTGGCGGTTCAAAATGATATTTATGCCCCACGATGCAGAAAACGGTTCGTTTAAGGACGGCGACCGTTCCTTAGCATCCGAAGTTCGTAACTGGGGTTACAATGTGGTTGTCGTACCAAAAGCAACAGACAAATTGCAGGAGGTTTATTATGCCGGAAAATTCTTACCTGAGTGCCGTTTTAACGCTGACGCCGAGTCAGGAGTACCAGATGGAATCAAACGGCTTGAAAATTATCGTAAAAAACGTTCAGCCGATGGTGGTTACCTTATGGACCCACAGCACGATAGTAATGGTAACTGCGATGCCGCTGACGCATTTCGTTATCTTGCCGTAATGAGCGAATTTGTGAAAGAGACGATTTACGAAGAAGAAATGGACGCTTACCTTGACGAAGTTGTCTATGACCCAAGGGCAAACAAAAGTGAAAGCCCTACCGGCTATTAGTTCTTGACTTTTGACACAAAAAGTGCTATCATTAAGGCAACGAAAGGAGATTGTTATGGCATCATATATCGACATCGAAGATGAAATAGCCGAAAAAATGAATTGGCGCGGCTCTTCCTTTAAGGAATTGGACGCTATGTATAAAACTATGTCTCCCGAACAAATTTCAGCGTTAAAATCTGGCGATAATAAACGTGTATTAAAAGCGTTTGGTCAACCAGAAGATTGGGACTGGGGAGCCAACGAACTTTTAACACCTTGGGAATACTATACCGCAGTTAAGAGCGCTAAGAAAAAAGCGGCTATGGCAGATATGGACAGAAAAAGACAAAAAGAAGCGATAAAAGAATTGCAGAATTTGGCTAATTCTGTAACCGAAGAAGAAGTTGCTCCACAAATGATGCAACAGCCAATCAACCAAGACCGCTGGAACGAAATACGTAGTTTGTACGGCACTTCCGAATAGGAGTTTTCTATGGCCAAGAAATTAAAACTTGAAGATATTTTAAGTTTTCCAACCAACATTGCAAGATTGTTGGAAAATAATCAAAAAGAAGGAATTTATGAATACTGCAACACCAGATACGAAGACCTGGTGGCTATTCGTACACCACGTAATGAAAAATTGCGTCAAGCGAACGAAGAAGCGTTGCAGATTTATAAACCAAAAGATTTCCCTTGGCCAAAGGCTGCAAATGTTAAATACCCGTTGATTACCAATGCGTGTATTGACTTTGCTTCACGTATTTTTCCTGCTGTTTGGCAAGATGGCGATGTTGTTAAAACAAAGTTTTATAAAAAACATCCAAATTACGAAGCAGGAGACCGTATTGCTCGTTATTTGAATTATTACCTGAATGAACGTGTGCCTGGTTGGGCTGACAACCTTGATAAATTGACAACCGCTTACCCAATTAACGGGTTGATGTTGAAAAAAGTTTATTATGACCCAGAAGTCGGGGCTGTTCGTTCTGATTTGGTGTTCCCACAAGATATTTTTGTTCCAAACGAAGCGGCAACTTTGAAAGACGCACCGTTTTTCTTTCAACGCTATGTAACAAATCGCAGAAACATTATCAGTTTGATACGTTCTGGTATTTGGGATGCAGAAGAAGATGATTTTCAGCGTGAAGAAATGGGAAGCAATGACCAACCAACAAACGCAACAGTTCGTTCAGAAGACAAAACGCCAAGCGCATTTGCTGATGTGTTCGAAGCAGTCGAAGGTTATGTGAATTTGGACTTTGACCACGACGGTTACCCAGAACCATATATTGTAACATTTGTTCCAAAAGTTGCAAAGGTTGTGCGTGTGGTTCCTCGTTTCCAAAGTGACGGCGTGGTTGTCGACGACAAAGGAAAGGTTGTAAGAATTACACCTGACGAATACTTTGTAGAATTTCAATTTATGCAATCGCCGGACGGTAGTTTATATGCGCTGGGCGAAGGCGAATTATTGTTAAGCATTAACCAAGCCGTTGATACTTCGATTAACCAGTTGTTAGACGCTGGTACTTTGAACAATTTGAGTTCAGGATGGATTTCGAAAAACGTCCGTTTACAACAAGGTTCTGCTGCTTTTGGTCCTGGCGAATGGAAAACAGTGAATAGTTTTACTGGTAAATTGGCTGATAATATTTTACCAATGCCAAAGACAGAACCAAGTGCCACAACATTTGAATTGTTAAAGACTTTGGTTGATGCTGGTACTCGTATTGCTGGCGCACAGCAAATCAGCGACATTCAAATACCATCGAATCTGTCCGCTACCAGTTCGATGGCTATTATTGAAAACGGTATGACAGGTTTGAAATCTGTTTATAAACGTTTCCATCGAGCATTAACAAACGAATTGCGTTTGATTTTGGCGTGGTTAAGAAAATACCCAGATATTCAGGAATATCAGGCTGTGGCGGGCGAAGGTGCTTCGATTGCCGACTTTGATTTAATTGACTTTGTGATTCCTGTGTCTGACCCGAACCTGATTACAACAATTAGCAAAGCAACAAAAGCACAACAACTGCTTGAAATGGCTCAACAGAATTTGATACCAGCAAATGCTGCGGCTATTGAAATTTGTAATTTTGCTGGTATTGACCCAACAACAGTCATACCAAACGAAATGTCGCCAGCGGAAAAGATTGCTTTGCAAACTTCTTTGGCGCAATTAGATTTGTTGAAAGCCCAAACAACTCAGGCTTTGGCTATGGCATTACGTGCAAAAGACCAAGGTATTGGCGATTTGTACCGTGCAGATACAGAAGGTATCGCTCGTTCCGGCCGTGCGGTCGCAGACATACGCAATGCTATGACGTTCAAAGAAGGCGAAAAGATAGACCCGAAGGTGCTTGGAGACGAAATAAAGGCACTTGCGGCGTCAGCAGGAATCTCGTTCTCTACCCCAGTTGGAAGATTGCTTGGCGACAAGTTAATGCAGTCGATACCAGAGGGCGTTGAGGGCGTAGAAGACCGTCAAGACAACGATGTCAGTTCTACTTTCAAGGAAGAAAAGACAACGGAAGACGGTATTAAACCTTAAAAGGTAAAAAGGAGCGTGAAAAATGAATAATATACTTACTGCCGAACAATGGGCAGAGTGGCGTTTAAGCCCTGTGACCCAGATGTTCTTAAAATACATTTTATTAAAACGACAAGAAATCGACCGTCAAAAAATGGACATCATTTCTGGTCCGGTAGATAAAATCAACCCGTATGAATTAGCGATGTTAAATGGTATTGCTACTGCTTGTAACGGTATTTTGACATTGAAATTGGAAGATATGGTGTCAGAAACCCACGCATTAGAAGAGATTACCAAAGATTACAAAAAGATGCTAAAAGAAATGATGGGGGTTGACTTATGATAAATACTTACGATTTGCTTATGGTTCCTACGGACCGTGTTGATGACATTATTCCGTACGACAACCAAATTGTTATGAAGATTGAGTTTCCAAAAGTTAAAACAGCAAGTGGTTTGGTTTTAACAACTGAAACTGGTGTTCAGCGTGAAATCGCACAGCGTATTATTGGTCGTGTTTTGAAAATCGGACCAAACGTTGAATTTTGCCAGGTGGGAGATGATGTGATTTTCTCAAAGTATGCAGGAACTGTTGTTTCTCGCAAAGCCGATGCGACCGAAGGTGCGGGCGACGGATGGGAAGTTCGTATCATCGAAGAAAAGAATTTGGTCGCAAGACTTAAAAGAACCGAAGAAAAAGGAGCGTAAAAATGAGTGAAAATTCAGTACAAATTGAATTTACTGATGAAGAATTAGAGGGCAATGTCGTTGACACTAACCCACAAAACTTTATGGGCAATGAAGGAGCGGGAAATGACACGAAAGGAACTAATCAAATCACAGATGATGGCGCAGAAACGTTACCGCAAAACGCAGGTACGCAAGATGAAGATGGCCAAGGTTCAGAAGGTACGCCTAGCGGAACTGACGCCCCAGCCGGAACCGAAGATGTCGTTTTGGCGCAAACTGATGCTGACCTTGCGACTGCTTATGGAGTAACCGAAGACGAAGTGCGTTATGCAAAAAGTATGGGTTGGTCTCCAAAAGAAAAATTCCGTGGTAACCCTGCTGATTGGAAGGGTCCAAAAGAATTTATAGATATTGCTGAACAATCTGCGCCTGTGTTGCGTGAACGTTTGCGTGAAATGTCTAAGAAAGTAAGCGATATGCAAAAAGCATTTCCTACAATCTTAGATATGCAAAAACGTGAATTGCAAAACAAAGTTGAATCTTTGACAGCGATGAACGAATCTTTACAAAAAGAATTGGAAGAAGCACACGTTATGGCTGATTCACGCAAGGCTGCTGACATTGTTGAAAAAATGACCGAAAACAAAATCAAAAAAGCCATCGTTGAAGAACAAATAAAACACGTTGGCGAAAAAGACGGTTTGAACCAGTTGATTGGTCAAAACAACACTGTTGTACCAGAAGGCATTGACGTCGAAAAAGAACGTGCGTGGCGTGATTCTATTTTGCCAAAGTTGACTTTGGAACAAAGAGAAATCTATGACCAAGCCGCTCGCTTTGTTGCGTTGCCTCAAAATGCAGATAAAACAACAAACGAACGTATTGCTTATATCGAAAGTAAGATTTTTGGTCGTCGTTCAACACCTGCTACGGCGTCTGTTGCAAGACCAACTGTTGCTGATGTAACTGGCACTGTGCCATCTGTTAAAAACGAATATGAAGGCTGGGACTCTTTATCTGCCGAAGAAAAGAAAATCGCAGTCAGCATAATTGAGGACACAGATTGGTATCAGAAAAAAGATACAGACCCAAAAGCAAAAGCAATGTGGAACGATTTTAAGAAACAATTTGCAAAACAAGGAGCGTAAAATGAACCCAAATGACGATAAAAACCAAATGAACCAAATGGCTGCTCAAACCGCTTTGAAACAAAAAGAAGAGGAAGCATACCAAAAACGTTTGGAAGAAAAACGTGCTGCTCGTGCCAGAGTTTCTGCTGTTGGTATTGACAACCCGTTTGATATTCCTGAATCATATAAAGACCCAAGATTTCATTATATGATTGTTAACGATTCTCCTGGTCGTGTAAATATGTTTAGGGCACGTGGTTACGAACTGGTAACAGACGCTAGTTTGGCTGGTTACTTAAATCAAAAAGCCGGAGACCCTATTAAGTTTGCAACTGGTATGCACGACCCAGCCTGGGCATATTTAATGCGTATCGAAAAAGAATTGTTTGAAGAAGATATGGAAGCCCAGCGCAGAGATTCTGACGCAAAGATGCAAGCGTTGGGAATAGCACCGAAAGACTTGGAGTTTGCACAAGACGCACAAGTTTCAGGTGTAAATTTACAAAAGCAACCAAAAGTCATTACTGAATAGTTTTGATTTATTTTGGTTGACTTTGAAAAGGTTTGGTGTTATAATACAGACGTCCAAATCAAGATTGTTTGTTTCTAACATTGCAGTCCTTTACCCGCTAGTGTTCCCTAGCGGGGTTTTCTTTTTTCTTGACTTAGGGGGCAAAATGTGTTATTATTGGTATCGAATATAGAGACATCCCCACCTTGCGGGTTAAATAGGTATGTAGATTTTGAGTCACGAAATAATCTTAAATTAACAAAACTTTAAGGAGTACGAAATGTCTAATGCTACAAAGACATACGGCTTCGTCCCTTACGGCAGTATGGACTCAAAAGGTTACGGTGGCATCCGTGCTTACTACATACCTGCAACTGATTCCCACGCTGTTGGAATTGGCGACGTCGTGACCCGCACATTGGGAATGAACGCTTCTGCAATTAACGGTCATCCTGCTGGCACATTGCCAAACGCTGCGGTTAATTATGCCGATGTTACTACTGCAACTGCTATTACTGGTGTTGTTGTAGGTTTGGAACCAATCAACCCATTTGATTCTATGGCTGCACAAGGCGCTGCTTCTACTGCTCGTGTTGCATACGTTATGATTGACACAGACGCAGTATTCAAAGTTTGTGCTGAATCTGGTCAAACAGTCAATGTTGGTGGTAACGCTGGTTTCGATTACATTGCTCCAACTAATGGACGTTCTAATGTAACTTTGAAAGCAACTGCTACTACACAAGGGTTGCCATTTAAGGTAGTCGGTGTTGTAACTGACCCATACGCTTCTGATGCAACAGAATATTTGGTCAAAATCAACAACTCTACTGAAATGGACTATTCAACGGCTATTAACAGTTAAGGAGTGACGATATGACTATGAATTTAGGTACATTTCCAAGACTGCTTGAACCAGGTATTCGTTCCTTGTTCGGGCAAAGTTATCGTGAACATCCATCTTATACTGCTAAAATCTTTGAACAACGTAATTCAGACAAAAACGCTGAAACATCTGTTCAAATCACAGGTTTTGGCTTGGCACGCAGAAAAGAATCTGGTGCTGAAATTACGATGGACTCTTCTAAACAGGGTTACAGCAACCGTGTTGCTCACACAGTTTGGGCATTAGGTTACCGTATCACAGAAGAAGCACGTGATGATAACCAGTACAAACAGACAATCAACCGCTTAACACCTATGTTGGCGAAGTCTATGCGTACAACCAAAGAAATTGTCGGTCACAACATTTTGAACGGCGCTTTCTCTGGTTCAACTTACGGCGATGGTACATATTTGGTATCTGCATCGCATCCGACAGAATCTGGTAACCAATCTAACATTGCTGCAACAGCCGCAGATATTTCTGATGCTGCTTTACGTGCAATGTATTACCAAGTTCGTCAAGCGAAAGATGATAAAAACATCCCAGTTGACTTGGGTATCAAAAACATCATCGCTCACGTGACCAAAGAATTGGAAATCAAAGAAATTTTGAAATCTGACAAATTGGTCAACACCAACTATAACAACAACAACGTGTGGAACAACAATATGATTAAGGGCGTTATCTGCTCTCCATATGTGACTTCCGCAAGCGCTTGGGTCTTGCAAACAGATTGCCGAGACGGTTTGATTGCTTACAAACGTAAAGCGTTGACAATAGATGTTGATACTGATTTCTTGACGAAAGACGTTATCGTTACAG
>JAGCIP010000224.1 GCA_017648525.1 Clostridia bacterium | reverse complement strand
TTGCAAACTCTACTTATCTCTCTAAAAGGACTTTTTGTAATTTTATACGTGGATAAAACTTCGTTTGCTAATTTTTCAAAATCATTCGTCAAGGCTGTCATCACAATACGCTTTATATAAATCTTCTAAATCTTGCTCGGTTAAGCCGCCTTCTTTTCTTGCCGCCGCCTTAAACTCATTTTTAAATTCAACAAACGTCTTTTTAGGCTTAAACTCTAACACCTTTTCTTGTTTTTCTCGAACTTCTAATTTACCGCTCATAAGGCGTGGCAAAAGCATATCTCTTTGCTTGATAAGGTTATCGTTATTTTTATTAAGAACTTTTATTTGTTCATAAATCGTGTCAACTTTGTCGCAATACATTTCTATTGTCTCGTCATCAGGAATAATCGTACAAAGTTTATTGATATTTTTTGGATATACGTGTGGTTGTGCAGCACCAACCTGTAAATTGCTAATTACAGGCTGTAAAAACTTCAACGCATTATACACAAACCATAATTTTTTATCATCTTGAAAATATGAACAATCTGCTGCCCAAATATCAGTTAAATTATATTTCAAATACCCTGCATTTGCGCCCGAGGCACTTATTGTTAAAGAATTTCCCGTTATATTTTGCTTATTATGATAACCCGAGGGTTCTATTCCAGCAGATACAACAGGAATATCACCATCAATCATTTCTGCTGCCGTAATGTTTTTTCCACGAATAAAACTGCCAAGATTAGCAAATTTGTCATAAGACCAATTTTTAGGACATCTCATATCTGTTTGATTTGAAGAAATTACCCAACCACTAGGTGTTTGTTTCTTTAAAGCAACCTTTTCGTGTCCAGGAAAACGGAAACGGACAAACCATTCTTTATAAAGATTTTCTGCCATTTGCTCTAAAATCTTTATTCGCTTATTATTGTTTTCAATCAATTCATCATAGGCAGAAAGAATATCGGCAATTCTTTTTTGTTTTTCAATATTTGGAAGATAAATTAAGATTCGATTAAGACTGTTATACGAAACAAAAGGTTGAGCACTACCAAACGCAATCTTTTTCAAGTTTGATGTTAATAATGCATAATAACCATACATCTTGTCAGCACAATCTTTTATTTTACATATAACTCCATTATAAGTTACAAAATGCTTGCCCTTTGCAAATACAACACTTCCAGCATTTGCTCCAATGTGACCTATTACAGGCGAATCCTCGCTATTAAATTTATCATAACCACCAATAATCCCATTGCTACCATAAACGGGGTACATTCCACCATTGTCTGGATTCTCATTCCCCTTGCCATATTGAAAATCATATATATCTGATAATCTACCGTTTAATTTCATACTAATTCACAACTCTTTCCCTTTGTAAAAATACAAATTCTATAATTAAAACATTCCTATCCAAGATAAAATTGCAAATATAATAGCAACGATTATTTTTGCAATAATATTCACAATCTTTTGTTCTACAAAATCTTCAACACACCACCAAGTAGATAAGCCTAAAATTAATAGCGTTGTTACTACACGCTTTATAATTTCCTCGGCCACTTGTGGTATTGAAAATATAAGCTTTATTAGCCAAACAAATACTGTTCCAAAAATATTTACAATGTCTCCAAGTACATTTAGTCCCATCCAAAAACCTTGTGAAAAAGCATAGACAACTAACGCTAAAACAAAAATTAAAGGACCAATAAAACTCTTTTTACTCATTAAACAACCCTTTTATGTTTTCAGCAATTTTTTCTTCTAAAGTTTTTGCTTCTGCGTTCAATTTTTCAAGCTCGGTATTAAGCGAAAGCATTTCTGCCTTAAATTCTTCAGCCGTTAAGCCGTCATCTTCAATAACAACACCAACGTAACGCCCAGCGTTTAAAGAATAGTCTTGGTCTATAATTCCGTCTTCGCCATCAAGTTTTGCAACTT
>JAGCIP010000223.1 GCA_017648525.1 Clostridia bacterium | reverse complement strand
TTCCGTCGTAGATTTACCGCTTCCGTTTTCGCCGATAAAGCCGTAAATACTACCGACAGGAACAGTCATATTCAAATCGTTTACGGCAAAAAGCCCACGAAAACTCTTTGAAAGTCCTTTAATTTCAATAGCGTTCATAAAAATGCTCCTTATATTTTCAGTTTGCCTTACCATTATACTGAAACAATGTTATCAAAACGCAAAGTTTATGTTTTTGAAATGTAATTTATTTGTTAATAAAATGTAAAAGCGGCTACGCCATACAACGTAACCGCTTTATTTGCTTATTATATTTACTTTTCGCTTTCATTTAAGAGTTCTTCTGAAAGTCTTAAAATCTCATCTCCGTATTTTGCTTTGCCTTTGTTTAACACCAATCTATATATGGGATAAGCAACAGCCATAGGCACGCTACCAATAGCCATAAGTACGATACCCCAAAGCCAAATATTCCACTCTAAAATCATTGTAAGCCCAAGCCCGAAAATCAAAGTGCCAAGGACACCAAGAACGAGCGACCATATAACGGCAGTATTCTTTACGAGCCCGTCTAATCGTCTTAATCTTTCAAGTTTGGTTTCCGTTTTTTCTTGCGGTGCATATTGACGACGAATACTGTCAATTTCTTTTCTTTCTTCTTGCGAAGGTGCTGTGTATCTAAAATTAAATTGATTGCTCATTGTGTATATTTTCCTTTTGTATTTCTTTCATTTTTTTATTTGCCGATATTATCATATAGATTCCAATGCCTATGGATGCAAAACTTACGACCATTCCCGTAAGAGTATTAAATAGCGATATGTTTATTTCGCCTTCACTAAACATAGTAAGTAGCGCAGTTTGCAGAGCAAGTATTGAAACAAGCGAATCTACAAGATTGATATTTCTAATCGCTCTAACGGTTAAATCCGTTTGCTTGTGCGCTCTTATAAAAGAGATAATCGACATTGTGATTTTATAAAACGCATACGCCGCATAAGCGAATATCGTCCAACCTATATAGGTAAAGTGCGCATCACTAAATATCATTTGTACGATAGCCGCAGAAAGCGCAATATTGAGAATAAGCGTGATAACGCCACTATTACGATAAACCTTTGCTTTTATATATTCATCGTTTTGCGTTTTAATTTTTTTGCTAACTTTGTTTTTATGATAACCAAGTATGCCACCACGAATAAACGCAAGTGCAATGTAAAACGCCGCTAATGCTCCATACCAAATAGAACGGTTTGCAATACCCATATATGCATTGAAACCACTAAACAACAAACTCATCAAAAACGAGCCTATCGCAAAAATTACCGTTCTAAACCCAAAATTGCGGAGAAGTAAACGAGTAAATTCGTAGCTTTCCAAAAAAGACATAATACCCGCTTTCATTTTAGGGAAAAGTGGGATAACAAGATAAACGCTATATGCAAGGGAAAGTCCTGCTATTCCAAAAAGCGTATAAGCAATTATTGCAAGTGCATTTCCGTCATAGTCAACAAGCAACATTAAAAGCGCACCGATAGCACTTATAATCGTTATAATAAAAGTCAACACTTTTACCCAAGTAGGTGGATTTAATATTTTCTTCCAAAGAGAGCGAAAATCAATCTTCATAAACAACGTCCTTTAATAGAATTGTAAACGTGCTTCCTTTGTTTATTTCGCTTTGAACAGAAATTTCTCCGCCCAAAATATCAATTACCTTTTTTACAAGTGCAAGACCAAGTCCGTTTCCTTGTGTAGAGTGAGAAGTATCGCCTTGATAAAATTTCTCAAAGATTTTTGCTCCTACTTCACTCGTCATACCGCATCCCGTATCGGCAACCTTAATTTCTACGTTTTTATCTATGCGTTTAAGCGTTATATCTATTTTTCCATTGTCAGGGGTAAACTTAATAGCGTTTGAAATAAGGTTATTCCACACGATTTCTAATAAACTCTTTGACGAGATAATATTAACGTCGTCAAAATCGCAATTAAGTTCAAGATTTTTCTTTTCGATTAGCGTTTCAAATTCAACAACGTTTTCGGCGAGCGCTTCCGTTAAATTGAACGCTTCGTGCTTTTCTTGTATTTCTTGGTTTTCAAGTTTGTTAAGTTTTAAGATGTTCGTAATTAAGTCGGTAATACGCTTTGACGCAGAAATGAGCGTTTTTGAGTAATTCTTTCTCGTTTCACTATCAAGCGTTTCGTCTTGAAGAAGGGTTGCATAGTTTTGTATAACGGCAAGTGGAGTTTTAATTTCGTGGGAAACGTTTGAAATAAAATCGGTTTTTAATACTTCGTTTTTTTGAAGTTCCGTTGCCATTTTATTTAAGTTTTCCATAATCAAATCGTATTGATTATACTTTCCGTATTCGTGCTTAATTTCAAGCCTGGTAGAAAAATCACCTTCGGCAATCTTTTCGGTGGCATCAACTATTTTTTGTGTTGGACGTTCTACCGTTATTTTTCTTCTAATCCAATCAAATAACGTACAAAAAGTTGCAAGAATTATTATTTCTATAAGTATTAATATAGCAATCCAAGTAATGTTTTCCGTTCTTTCTCTAATATAATCGTAAATGAGTATTGCCATTTGCATAATAACGGCTATAAGAATAAAAAACGAAACAACACCCGTCCAAGTAAAACCTACGGACGCAACTTTTTTCTTTTTCATTTTAACACCACCTTATATCCAAGCCCGTGAACGGTGGCAATTTCAAATCCGTCGCAAGCGGACGTTTTTTCACGAAGTTTCGCCATATACACGTCAACCGTTCTACTCGTAGTTGAAGAATCGAAATCCCAAAATTCTGCCATAAGCGCAGAACGGGTAAACGTTTTTTTCGGATAGGACAATAGTTTGAATAAAATATCAAACTCTCTAACGGTAAGAGATATTTCTTCACCGTTTAACGTTGCCATTCTTTCTTCTACGTTCATAGAAAAGTTAACTATACTAATTTCCTTTTCTGCTTCAATTTTTGCTCGGCGAAGAATTGCCTTAATAGTCATAAGCAATATATCTATGTCAAAAGGCTTGGTCACGTATTCGTCAATACCGATATTATAACCAAGCATTTTAGAAGGTTTGTCGTCCTTTGCCGTCATAAAAATAATTGGCATGGTTTTATCAGTAGCACGAACACTTTCAGCAAGTTCAAAGCCGTTCATTCTAGGCATCATTATATCGGTTAAAAGAAGGTCGCATTTTATATCGTCCATTTTTTCTAGTGCTTCAAGCCCGTCAAAGCACGATATAACTTCGTAACCAACGTTTCTAAGGCTACTTGAAACAAAACGATTTAAGTCCACATCATCTTCAACAACGAAAATTTTTATCATAATAACTCCTTACGTTTAAATACTACCCTTTTTATTATAACGAATTGTTTATA
>JAGCIP010000222.1 GCA_017648525.1 Clostridia bacterium | reverse complement strand
GCCGTGGTGGTATAGGTAGCGTCGTCAGCAGTCTTTACTTTGTACTCAACGGTTACTGCGCCTTCGGAATTCTTGTTATAAGTAGGTATCGCAACAGCCGTACCGTCATAGGTCTTACCATTGATTACGATATTTGTAATTTCGGTAACGGTCTTATCCGTTTCAAAGGTAGCAGTACCTGTTTTGCCACAAACGCAAGATTTATAATATACTGCCTTTGTGGTTTCGGTTGCCGCGCTCTTTAAGTAAGCGGAAGTTGCAACTTCTTGGTTGTAGGCGTGCTCGCTTACCGATAAATCGGCGCCACAAGCGGTACAATCCTTCCAATGATGCGTATCGTTGGAAGCATAGGTCGCGCTTTCTTGGTGCGCTCCTACTCCTTCTTTTTCGCCACATTCACATTCGTGCCAGTGGCTAGTGCCATCACACTTGAACTCCGTTGAAAATTCATGTTCGTGATGTAGTGCTATCGTCAATGCAATTGCGCAAGATATACCTGCTACAAGTACTACGGCAACGGGAATGGATATTACTTTGTTTGCAACTACCCAAGCCCATGCCTTACCGAAAAATGCTTTCATGGAAGCCACAATTTCTGTAGTTTTCATATTTATTCTCCTTTTATATCTTAATTTTTTTGTTTCGTGAAAAGTAATCTTTTTCTTTTAGAGTGCCGTTAGCGCCGCTACAAGATAGCTTGAGCCAACCGATGAATAGAAGAAGTTCTCTATTATCCCGTCTTTTTTCGCTTGCGCAACCTCTTTTGCAAGGTCGGGAGCGGAATTTTCATCGCATAAAAATACGATTTTACAGTTGGGGACTTTTTTTCTAACTTCTTTTACTTCTTCAAGGCGTGTTTTTAAGTCGGTGTTTTTTCCGAAAGCAACTTCGGATAGAAGAATTTCAGGTTTTATTGCTTCACACTCGTGCACAACTTCGTCTTCACAAGAGAACAAGAGTTTGAAAGGCCTAAAATCTCCACTTTTCATAAGACTTCTAACAACCGCCTCTGCTACAAAATCGTTCCTAATGCTAATAACAATATCACGCATCCATATAAACCTCCTTTGCGACAGTTTCGCTTTTTTACCCATCGTGTTTTTTGACACCTTGGGCATTTTACACCTTTATTTTATCATAGATAAAATTTCTTGACATCACACTTTAGGATGAGAAAACGCCACTTTTTTCAAAAAAAATTAAAAATTTTCACATTGAAAAAGCGCCGTCAACTATGACAGCACTTATTTTTTTATAATTTTATTTAGCTTTGGTCGCCATTAGGCTCTACGATAACGAACCCTGCGTCACGAGCTCTTACGGCAAGTTCAGTACGGTTTCTTAAACCCGTTTTGTCTTTCATTACACGCAAATGCGTTTTGACCGTGTTTAGGGATATACCAAGTTTTTCGGCAATTTCTTGATCACGCTCGCCTGCAACGATAAGTCGCAAAACTTCTAACTCTCTTTCGGTAAACTCCACCGAACTTGCACAACCGATATTAAGTGTTGGCGTATTGTCGGGGAAAATGCGTTCACCTGCCATCGTTTTATCAAGTAAAGTGATAAACTCGTCTTGAATAACAGTTTTATACCAAAAACTATCCACGCCGACGGCTCTTGCCCTTGCAATATAAGAGTATTCGGGTTGACTTGTAATGATTATAATTTTAACGCTTGGAAAGTTCTTTTTTACTCTTTCGGCAGCGTCAATGCCGTTTGCGTTCATTGCCGTACAAACGTCCATTAAAATCAAGTCGATTTTATGCTTGCAAAGATAGGCTTCGGTCATTAAAGCAGAAGTGATTGCCCCTTCAAACGCATAGCGTTCGCTTTTTTCTATGAACATTTCGATAAGTTGGCGTGCAAGTGGATCGTCTTCGACGAGTAAAACGTTTAATTTTTCCATTCTTCTACGCTCCTTTCCTTTGGTAAGGTAATCGTAAGTGAAAATTTAGGCTTTGCCTTAACTTCCATTTTTCCTTCAAGCCGATTCGTGCGATGGCGTAGAGAAGATAAACCACCGCCTTCTACAATTTCGCCAGTAGGCAAATCGCCGTCGTTTTCATAGGTTGCCGATATTTCGCTATCCGTCTGCGTTATCGTAATGAATAGCGTGTTCGCATTTGCGTGGCGCACACCGTTCACAAGGCACTCTGCGCCCGCCATTACGAGCAGTCCGTTTTGCTTTTTGTCTTCGGGGAAGTCGCCTATAATTTGCACTTTTACGCCCGACGCTTCCGCCGATTCTAAAAAGGCTGAAAGAGGCGTTTCTTCGTGAGTAATTTCCGATTCACGGGTAAGCATTGCCACGTTCTTTTTCCAAATATCTACGGGAAGTGATAGGTTGCCCGTTTGGTCGAGCAAATATCTTCTCGTAATTAAAAGCGCTTGCCCAAGTTCACGGTGGATATTTGCTTTTACGTCGATACGTTCTTTCGTCCTTGTGAGCGAATCCACTTTTTCACCGTATTCACGCAGTCTTGCGTTGATAGCGGAAAGTTCTACGTTTTTGAGTTTTAATTCGGCATTAACATTGGATAAATCGGTAGTGTTTGCGCCTACGAGTTGTATAACGCCGTCAAGCCTGGTGCGAGAAAAAGTCCAAACTTTTCCGTCTTTTAGACGGAACGACGGGTGTTCGCCACGTTCAAGACGTTCGATTTCGGGTAAAACTTCACCGCTTGAAAGTATTTCCCAAAAGAGTTTTGCATTTTGCAAATCCCTGCCTACGATTTTGTGGCAAAGTTCGTTCATTGAGTAGTTTACAAGGATAATTTTGCCGTTTTCTTGATAGAAACAAAGCCCCGTAGGGAGTTTGTCAAGACTTTCTTTTATAGACGAACGAGATGGTTGAACCTTGCGTTCGTTCATTTCTTTTACGAAGGCAAATATCGTATAAGCAACACAAAGAATAAGCAATGAAATACTAACGATAATAGGTGTTTCGCACACCCACTTTATCGCATAAGGCATATCACGAGAGAACTTTACAATTCTTGCTTCGGTTGCATAAAAGACTACGAAAATGAAAGATATAATCGTGCAAATGGGTAGCAATATTTTAGGTAAAAGTTTTTTTCTTTTTGCGACGATAATAAACACCGTCAAAGAAAGGCAACTAGCAACGAACAGCGCCGTCATAAATATCGTTTTGGCGATAACGGGCAAATCAAAATAATTCATCATTTTCCGTTACCCCCTAAAACAAAATCAACGTACACGTCGCCATCTTCCACCTCGACAGAAAGTTGTCCGTTAGCCGAAATGTTTTCAAGAACGTTTTGGTTAAAATCTTCCTTTACGCCAAGAGATAAAGAGAGTTTTAATCCTTTATCTGTTTTGGTAAAGCGAACGAATATCGCCGTGAGATTATCAAGCGTTTTTTCTACAACGGTTTGGTAAAGGTCATAAATTTTTAAGGCGTTATCAATAGAAATATTGCTATTGCCGTTCGCGACAAGAGAAACTTCTATACCAAGTAATTTTAAGTTGTCTAACGATTCACGTAAAGCATTTTCTATTTCTTTAACGGAAACGTCGCCGTTTTCATTGCCGAGCAAAAGTAGATTTCCACGTCTTTTTACATACGTGCCGATAACTGCCACACGGGCAAGATTTTCCTTTGCTTTTTCGCCTTTTTCTATTTTATCTAAAAGACCGTTTAAGATAGCAAGTTGGGGTTTTACTTCTCGTGCTATTTTATCGTAAAGCCTATTTTTTTCGTCGGCTTGGGCTTGTTTTTCTTTAATTTCGGTTTCAGCACGAATTAAAACAGATTCTTCGGAAAGAGTTTCTCTAATTTCATCAAGTTCTTCACGCTGTTTATTTAGTTTCGTTACGTCGTCTTGCCAAACAACTCTACCTGCTCGTATAGGAGCAGAAGAAAGAATCGTATTGTTAAAAACAACCGTGCCATTTTCGGTGTCTTTCATTATCGTTTCATCTACGGGTTTTGCCCCACCCGAAGTGTAACGGGCTTGATAATATCCGTCTACGATAATTACGGGAACGGTAGTTTTTTCAAACAATTCACGATAGTTTGTGTTGGTTTGTATAAGTCCCGTTTGAATGGACGATTCGAGCAAAGAGCCGATTAAAAGGCAGTCAATAACCGTCAAATCTACGTTAATTACTTTGAACGTGTATAATAACCAAAACACGATTGCCCCAAGCATAATGAAAAGGGGTAAAAATTGCATTTTTTTGCTGTTAGGCAAACGGTTTTTCTTAATAAGCAATATAACGAAAGTAAGACCAAGAACGATATACCACGCCATAGCGCACCAATAGAGAAAACCATAAGAATAATTATTATCGTAATATTCAATACCTTTGGGGAAAGAAAAGGCGAAGTTATGTAAATCGTTAGTAAAAACCCCACCAATTAACAAAATAGCGGGAATATAAAATAAATACGTCCATTTCGGCAAACGATACGAGTCGGGTTTATCTATAAATTGAGTAACAATTATCCCCAAAAACGGTATCATGACCATCGGCACATAAAACCCATACCAAAGGTAACGAGCAAGCGTTGTCGTATTGTTAGGGAAGAACTCCCATTTCGCCGTTTTCGTAAGCAACCAAAGCGCCATAAGCGAACCTACCAACACAAGAAGATTTCGCACTTGCTTGTTTACCACACGTTTATACAAAGACAAAGTCCAAAATATTATAGTGCTAACGTGAATAAGGCTACGCAAGATAATCAATACCGTTGCACCAAAGGAAGATGACATTTCCCTTCCTATCGTTCGGAATAAAAACGCAAGGACTAATAAAAACGCGACGATTAAAACGTTTTTTAAGAATATTTTATTATGTTTTACCACGTTTTTACCTCCGAATTGAAAAAATTAGATAATTAAGTATAGCAAATTTTCTCAAAAAAAGCAAGGTGTTTTGGTATAGGAAAGGAAAATAGGCTCAATGTTACAAAAATTCTTTAATTTTTATCTATTAGCCTTATAAAACTTAATTTCGTTCAAAGAAAAAGAACTTAGATGAAAAAATCCAAGTTCTAATTTCTTTTGACCGCTTGAAAGTGCAATTTCCTATAAATATTTAATGTTTCAAAAAATCCCTTATAGGGAACGCCTTTTTCCGAATCTTTTTTCTTTTACCTTTGAATAGTGCGGATAAGGCTACAAAGCCGACCTTCCGAGAAGTGGCGTAGGATTTTGTCGGACGGTTCTTTGTCCCTTGCAATCAAGGTAAAATCGCCCACAAAAAGCAAAACACACTTCCATACCCCTATAACTT
>JAGCIP010000221.1 GCA_017648525.1 Clostridia bacterium | reverse complement strand
AGGTATTGAAAACGAAGCCGCATCTCTTGCAGGCGCTCTTAAACTTGGCAAACTTATCGTTTTATACGACGATAACGATATTACTATCGAAGGCGACACTGCTATCACCTTTACCGAAGACGTTGGCAAGCGCCACGAAGCAATGGGCTGGCAAGTATTAAAGGTTAAAGATGCAAACGACTTAAACGCTCTTAATCGTGCAATCAAAAAGGCTAAGGCTGAAAAGGAAAAACCCTCTTTAATCGTAATTCAATCTAAAATCGGTTACGGTTCTCACCTTGAAGGAAAGGCATCTTGCCATGGCGCTCCTCTCGGCGAAGAAGGCGTTGCAACCTTAAAGAAAAATCTCGGTTGGGATTACGCTCCGTTTGAAGTTCCTGAAGAAGTATTTAAGCATTGCAAAAAGTTTGCTAACAAGGGCAGACGTGCTCAAAGGGCTTGGAAAGCAATGTTTAAGGCTTACGCTGAACAATATCCCGAACTCGCTAAAGAATATATTGCTTGGAAGAAAAAAGAACTTCCCGACCTTAAAAATATTGAAGAACTTTGGCAATTTGAAAAGGACGACGCATCACGTGGATACTCTTTCAACGTTCTAAATAAACTTGCTAAATACGTTCCGCAACTTATCGGTGGTAGCGCTGACTTAGCACCCGCTAACAAGTCTAATATGAAATCTCGTGGAGAATTCTTGCCCACAGACAAGTCTGGCTCTAACATGCACTTCGGTATTCGTGAACACGCTATGGCGGCAATCGTAAACGGTATGTACTTACACGGAAGTCTTATTCCATACTGCGCAACCTTTGCAGTATTTAGCGATTATATGAAGAACGCTATGCGTATGAGTGCGCTTATGGAACTCCCCGTTGTTTATATACTTTCACACGATTCAATCGGTGTTGGCGAAGACGGACCTACCCACCAACCTATCGAACACTTGGCAGGACTTCGTGCTATGCCGAATATGAAAGTTTATCGTCCCGCAGACGGAAGAGAAACCACCGCATCTTGGATAGGCGCTCTTACCGGCAAAGAACCTTCTTGTATCGTAGTATCTCGTCAAACCTTACCTATGCTTGACGGAACGGGTGACAAGGCGTTCAAGGGTGGCTACATTTTAGCAGACAGCGCAAAGAAAACCCCAGACCTTATCTTGATTGCAACAGGCTCGGAAGTAACGCTTGCCGTTGATGCTAAAAAAGTTCTCGCTGAACAAGGTATTGACGCAAGAGTAGTTTCTATGCCTTGCGTAGAAGAATTTGAAAAACAAAGCGAAAAATATAAAGAAAGCGTACTCCCGAAAGCAGTTCGTGCAAGAGTTGCCGTAGAAGCAGGCGCAACTATGTGCTGGTACAAGTACGTTGGTATGGATGGCAAAATCGTTGGTATTGACGAATTCGGCGCATCTGCACCCGCTAAAAAGTTATTTGAAAAATACGGCTTTACGGTTGATAACGTTGTTAAAACCGCTCTCGAAGTTGTTAATAAATAATTAAAAGTAAAAAAGCAAAAAGGTTGTTAGAATTTTCTAACAACCTTTTTTTGTTTGAGCAACAATCTGGGTTTGTTTAGTATTAAAAATTTGGCACGCTTTTGCGCTAAAATTTATAAACCGTACTTTAATAATCTAATTATAATATCAAGATATTGATAAGTCAAGCGACAATATCAATATTTTGATATTCTTTTTATGGAGATGAGAATATGTACGGAAAAAATATTAAAGAAATAAGACTAATTAAAAATATGACACAGCAACAAGTTTCAATAAACACGGGACTTCCTCAAAACACTATAAGTTGGATTGAAAACGATAAAGGTATACCTAATATTCAACAATGTATAAAGTTGGCGGATTGTTTTGGCGTTAGTTTAGACGAACTTGTGGGCAGAGATTTTTAACAAAACGCTTTATCTTGTTAATAAATAATTAAAAAATAAAAAGTTAAAAGGTTGTTAGAATTTTCTAACAACCTTTTTTGTTTAAGCAACAATTGATTAAAAAATTATGATAATAATTTGCTTTTTTATTTTCTTCGTTGTTTTATTCGTGGTCGTGGTGGTCGCACTCGCATTTATGGTCGTGGTGGTCGCAACCGCATTTGTGTTCGTTCTTGTGTTCGTGTTTATGCTCGTGATGAGCGTGGCTATGTGAGTGATTGTGTCCGTGATGGTGGTGACCGCAAGAGTGATGAACTTCTTTT
>JAGCIP010000220.1 GCA_017648525.1 Clostridia bacterium | reverse complement strand
TGCGGTCAACGCCTGAAATTCTGCTTCCGTATCCCATGCAAGCTTTGCGTTCAAATAAGACTGTAGCGAAACAAACGACGCAGCGTATTCGTCATTATACATAGGTTCTGCGCCGCCTTCATCAAAGAAATAGTAAGGATTACACGAAGCAAAGTAAGAATAGTTATCTTGCAAACAGTTAAACGGATCCCATGGATACATATATGAAGACCAAAAGTTTGTAGAATATACCCAGAACCCTATCCTGTCGGCAATTTGTGTCCATCTATCAATAATACCTCTAATATTTGTATTTTTGTCGCTATAAATACTTGCCGAAGCGTCCATTTCGTTAATCGGTGCAATTATAGGAAAAACGTTATCTTTACATTCAATAACGCCGAGTTTTGGAGCATTTGTATAATAGTAATAAGCAAAGAACAATATGTCGAGTTTTTTTTCGATACCTTCTTCAGCAAATCTTGCTGCAAACTTATCCGAAAGGATATTACAGAATTTTATAAGCATCCCCGAATCCGCCCCGTAATAAGCCGATTGTTCAAGACAGTCTTTACACAAACATCTATCAAGGTTATCTTGCAAAGTAAATGTGACCACGTTTAAGTCATAGGTCATAACTTCTTCATACATTCTTTCAAAGACCGTTTCAACCATCAAATTATACTCGTCTTCATCTCCGTGCGCGGTCAAGCAAAGTTGTGATTTCTTTTCGTTATACCACCCTTTATGGGCATCGTAATATGTGGATACAGGTAGCCAGCTCAAAAAATTGTGATAAGGAGTAATACTCCCCATACCGAGAACTTCTACCCTTTGGACGTTTCTAAAACGACGCTTCAACTCAGGATCCTGCACTACGAATTGATTTGGTATATATCCTGGGATATCAGGTTTATCCTTAACGTTCACATCTACGAGTTTTACTGATGTGTATTCGGTATATGCAATCTCACTCTTCGCATAAGTTTCAACTCCGAGCTGATATTTTAAGAAGTCGTAAGTACCATTAAGCGTGCCTACTTCTCTTCCTGCACCATTAATGAATATAGACGAATCTACTGTTCTTAAAACATAACCGTAATCGCCTAATTCACTATAATCAGCAACTACTCCCGCTATTTGCGCAACACTATTATTACCAAGTGAAATAAACTTTGAACTTGAGGTATATTCTACTTCACTATCATTCTTAATATTTAAGGTCGTACCGCAAGATTTTAACAAAAAGGTATTAATTTCTTGAGCAGCAATAACAATGTTTTCTCCACAATTTTCAGGTATAACAATTGTGTAATCGCTCTTACCGTCACGTACAAAATCATATTGTGTATATTTAACTCCTATCGGCGCACTTTGCAAGGGGAAATTTTCTGGTATATCGATAGTGTCATCGTCTCTATTACTCTCTCGACACGCACACAAACCGAGTAACAGAACTACAGCTAATATATTAGATAAAATTTTAAATAATTTTCTCATATTAAACCACCTCAACAAAGTAATAACTTAACCCTACGTTTCCAAACGTGTCAGTAACATAGCAGTAAACTGTATATCTTCCTTTACTATTTACCGTGAACGCTTCAGAAACTATTTCGTAAACACCTTTAGGATTAAGCACTAAAACGGTTTTCGTTAGTTTGTCTTCCGAATCGCAATTATCCGTTGCTGAAAAATCTGCCACCTTAATTACATCACTCAATTTCGCAGAAACATACTTTTTGCCGTTAATTAAAACTTCAGGGGCAACATCATCTAAAACGTTTATAGCAAAACGGAATGTTTCTTTTCTATCAGACGTATCAATAGCGATATACTCAAACATATACGAGCCATACTGTGATAATTGCAAAGAAATTTGCTTAACGGGCATATTTACATATTCAACCCCGTCAATACATGCATATGTGCCGTCGGGAGCAGTTATCGTCATTGTGAAACTCTTGAGTTCAGGCGAAATTATATCTGTAGCAACGATTTTAGGTGTTCTATAAATAGAATTAATCTCAACAAATCCCCCGTAATCTTCTAAACTTGCAATCATAGGTTTACTAATATCGATAACGGAATCATTTTTCATTGACTGATTCCCTACCTTTTCGACAATTAAACCATACACTGAAGAATCCGTTATGCCAACAACTTCAATCTCTAAAGTAGCATAATCGCTATCAAGACCGCCGTTTTCTGTTTCTATTGCATAAGTAAGTCCGTTTATTGTAAACGACTTTGTTGATTCGACATATTTGATATCAAAGCTATTATCTCCGCTAAAATCTCCTTGGAAAACGGATTGATATTCTTGCCCATTAACAGATACAAAAGCCATTCCGTCAAAATTCTTCAATTTTAATTGAACAAACTCTTGCTTGTTTATAGGATTATAAAGATTGATATTGATTTCAGAAACATCGTTAAATTCTTTATCTGTTTGAATTTTAACGCTAGTATTTTCCGATAAAAGTTTGTTTAAGAATTCTACTTTACCTGTCCCTGTCACTTTATACTCAGCAAATCCGTCCGCCGTATATTCGCTAATGACGTTATGACTCGTAATCCATAAAGATTTCATGTCAATACCATTATCATCGGCAATAACGTATGCTTTTTTATTTAACGTCACGCTATTCGTTTTATTGTTATAAGTTGCTGAAACAGTTATTGAAACGTCACCCTTACTTGCAGGTGTATACATTCCGTTAGATACCACTCCATTATCGGTAGATATCACGACAGGCACGTCAACGACGGAATTATCCGAATTAACAAACACGGCTTTAATATCGGGCAATTTATGCGAATAGCCTACAATATAATTGTTTGCAATTATACTTTCAACGTCTTGCATAAATAAAGGAACATCACAGCCTGAAACGGTAAGCGTATAATTAAATACAGTATTTCTATTCAAGAAGTCTATAGCTAGAAAAGAAACGGAATACGTGCCTGCTTCCATAACTCTAATAGTCCCGTTTTCTATATCTTCTTCAAAACTTTTACTTTCCTTTACAATCTTTACTTCGCTGCTAAAGAATCCTACTTCCCCTGAGAACGTTACTGTAGGCAGTACAACATTATCGCCAACCACGCAGTGATCCACATATTCACCACTAACTTCATACTTAAATTCCGGTGCTTCTTCAGACGATAACACCTGTATATCAACGTACTCGTTTGCAACGTTACCGAAACGATCAGTAGCCGTATAAACAATAGTATATAAGCCTGTTTTCGTCGGCGTGAATTTTTCGTCTTTTACAGCGATATTTACTTTACTATCCGAATAATAGTTATAGTATACGGCTTTCTTTACAGAAACCGCCCCGTCACAAGCGTCAAACGCAGAAGCCTTAAACAAAGGATAAGCTGTATTTACATAGCCGTTAGGAGAGGTTTCAGCGCCAAAACGGTCATAATCAATGGTAATTTCAGGCGCAAGAGTATCCACTAATTTATTAGAATTAAAATCAACATTTCCTATAGAATCAATAAATAAGTGTGCTTTCGTTGCCCTAAAGCTATTTCCGTATACGCTAATATATACGTCGCCGTTAGTAAAACCTTCCCACACGTCAGGAAAACTGCCAAGCCCCAATACGCCCGCTTGAACTCCAGTCAAGTCTTCACCAACTATTCGTTCCGTTAAAGAATTATAATAAAACGAAATAGCCTGTTCTTCTAAAGTATTATTTTC
>JAGCIP010000219.1 GCA_017648525.1 Clostridia bacterium | reverse complement strand
TTATAACTTACCCCTAAACGCATAGTCAATAGGGAGTTATTGGCAAAAGGGTTTAATAAAACAAAAATCGGCTAGTCAAAAGACTAACCGAATTTTTGGTGATATAATTTGAATGTAAAATAAACAATTTTTACGCTCTTTTTATTTTAAAATTAAGGGCAGGACATTTAGCCCCACCTTATAAAATTATCTATTAAAGTTTACAATTCCCGCCCGTAATACAACGGAAAAGGCGAACTTTTTTGACAGTTCGCCTTTAATGTTATTCTTCATAGAAGCCTATTCAATTTCTTTTTTCAGTTTCTATGTTTTGTTGTGTATACTTACAACGTGGATAGTTATGGCAACCAAAGAAAGTGCCAAACTTTCCTTTTCTTAAAACTAGAAAATCTCCACATGTTGGACAGCGATTATTATGATAAACTGCCTTCATATTGTCATTTATGTAAGAACAGTATGGGAAATTAGAGCAACCGTAAAAAGATTTTCCGTCAATCTCGGATTTTCTCACAACTAAATGACCCGATTTACACCAAGGGCAAAGATATTCATTTTCCTCTTTTGACTCGCTTTCATCTTCCATAATATAGCATTTACTTTTAATTTCTTGTATAAATTCTGAAGATTTACTTTTTTCGGAAAGCAAATATACGATTGATTTTGTTCTCGTTAGTGCGACATAAAAAAGACGTCGTTCTTCAGCAAATTCAAAGTTGTTTTTCTTTCCAAGTAAAAGTGTTAAAACATTGTCATCTTCCGTTTTATTTGGGAAACCATTTTGTTCATTTTCGCCACTAATTAAAATAACAAAATCGCTTTCCAATCCTTTTGAGCCGTGAACTGTACTGTATGATATTTCAAGTTTTGGATAATCATAGTGCTTTATAGTTTTGTAATCAAAAACCTGAATTTCTCTACAAATAAAAGCATCTATATCTCGCCTATTTCTACCCAGCACCAAAACTTTTGCATTTGAATTTATTGATGAAATATCTTCTAATGCTTTAGCAAGAGCCATTGCTTTATTACCTTTATGGTAAATAATTCTTACAGGTTTTTCTTGGTGCTTAACAGATTTTATATTCTTTTTATATTGACTTGGATTTGCTGTTATAAATGGCTCTACTATTTGTTGCAGTTCTGCAGAATTTCTATGTGTAGAGGTTATGTAATTTAGTTTTGCGCCTGTAAAAATCTTTTCAAACTCTAAAAATACATTTATATCGCAACCCGCAAAACGATAAATTGCTTGCCAATCATCACCAACAGCAAAAAGTTTAGCATTTCCGTGTTCAATAAGTTTTTGTAAGAATTTTGTTCTGCTTTGCGATATATCTTGAAATTCATCGACGATAATATATTTATACTTAAAATTGGGGGTTGAATCAAGTAAATCTATTGATTGTAAAATCATATCATCAAAATCTATCTTGTCCGCCTCTCTTAAATTTTGCATATAATAATTATACACATCTTTGCATATATCTAAAAATAAACGCGCACGACTTGTATCATATAGAGAATCATTTAATTGTGATTTTAATTCATCAAAGCCCTTATCGTCTTTAATTTGTGCTTTATACAAAGAAATAAACGTCATTATTAAATTAAAAAACGAACTAAAATCTCTTCCCGTATAAACATTATGTAAAGCGTTAAAAACTTCTGTTTGTGATAGTGGCTTAAATTCTACGCCATTTTTCAATAAATTACTTTTAAGATTATCAAAGATAATACCCTCATTAAATTCATAAGAGAAAGTTTCAATACATTTTGTTTTCTTTTCTTCATGTATTTGACGTTTCCATTCCATTGAACGGACATACTCATCACTTGCCTCTTTGTCATATTGCGGAGCATTATTATTTCTATCAACCCCATAGTGTTCTATATAAATACCATAATCAGGCAAGTAGAAATCGGGGGTGTATTGACGCTTATCAAGTGTACTTGTTTCAACTTCATATGGCTTTTCATATTCGTAATTTATCCCATTTGTAAAAAGATAATTTGCAATTACGAGTTCTTCATTACTTTTAACAAATTCATTTTTAAGCGTTTCGTGTTTATCTTT
This sequence comes from Clostridia bacterium, assembly GCA_017648525.1. Taxonomy (GTDB): domain Bacteria; phylum Bacillota; class Clostridia; order Christensenellales; family Borkfalkiaceae; genus UBA1259. The sequence continues at coordinate 1,322 of JAGCIP010000219.1, read as the reverse complement.
ATTTGCAGATAATTCCCCTAAACGGTCTTTTAATGTTCTAAAATCAAGAGTTTTTAATTCCTTGAAAATCTCACCATCATTTTTGTATTTTTTCTTATAAGTCGGTGCAGCGTAGAAATATAAGGCAATATATTGAAAAATCTCATTTGCTATTTTATGATTTTTTACTAATTCCTCCTCGAAGAATTGTGTAATATAAGCCTTTAATTGTTCTTCTATTGCTTTTTTCTTACCACTTGATTCAGTTAAAATTTTTAACCCTAAAGCGTGGAAAGTTGCTACTGTTAAACCGTTTGCAACAGAATTTATTTTGTTTTCTAAATCGTTAGCAGAGGCTCTTGAATAAGATAATAACAATATTTCATCTTTTCTTGCCAAACCCGTTTCCAATAAATACTTAACCTTTCCGCAAATTGTCAACGTTTTTCCCGAACCTGCGCCTGCGATTGTTAAATTGGATTTAGAATTACAAAGTACCGCACGCCGTTGTTCTATATCAAGGCTTTTTCCGTTTATGTTATCAAAAATTATATCATCTAAATGTCTTGCGATAAATTTTTCATTATGTTTTTCGATAGTGTCAGCATTAACAATAGGAATTTGATAATATTTACGAGAGTAAGTATTATATTTTTCTATTCCTTTCAAAGCATTGTTTAACGCATTAGATATATTTTCAGTATCAATATAGACGTCGGGTAAGTTGTCAATATCTTTAATGATAGAAAGAATTAAATTTTTTTGTTCTTTTATTAAATCATAATCGCAAACGATTTCTTCAATTTTTTGTTTATATGTATCATAATGTTGTTTATGCTTAAAGGAATTAGGAACAACGTATGCGTAAACCTTTTTAATCGTGGAATAAATTTCTTCAATCTTTTCTTTGCTACACTCTAAAATATTATCCAAAATATCCGTAATGGGATATGTTTGCAAAAGTGTATTATAAGCAAACGTTAATGATTGTATTTCCTTATTATGCTTTTCGATTTTTTGTATGCAAACATTATATCTTGAAACAATATCGGCATATAATTCTTTTTTTGATAGAGAGTAAATAAGTTTTGCATTTTTATCTTCACTATTATCAATAGTTTGAAACAAAGTTAATGCGGTTTCAACTTTGTCAACATACGATAATATTTTCTTTGCTTTATTTTTTAAGAACAAGTTTTCTATAAAAGCAAACATAAAATCCTTATCACTCCTTTTACGACAGTTAATTTATTATAGCATATAATGACGTTTTTTTCAATCCGTTATGGTAGACGTAAAACAATAAAATGAACGAATTTTTATTTTTACTCACAAAATAATAT
>JAGCIP010000218.1 GCA_017648525.1 Clostridia bacterium | reverse complement strand
TATAGTTTTACGGTTATGTTATTGACATAATATAGTAAAGATATACATACAATTTTATAAGATGTATTATTATTTTTCTTGCGACTTCCCCGCCGTAGTAAAAATTAACGGCGTATATTACGGCAGTATTTTTAATACGGTAAAGCCTTTGCGTGTAAACGGCAACCCGCCCTTTATTGAAGTTTGCCCTTTACAGAGCACATCTTTTCCGCTCAACTTTATTTTAGACAGCGAATTTCTATGCTCTCCGCCACCCTTTACAAGTGTTACCGATTTAAAGGGCGGATACCTGATAAAGTTTTATAAGGCACACGCTCAACTGCCTTTTGAGATTATCAAGCAAGAAAAGTTTAGCAACGCAGTAGTTACCGTTTTTACCGAAAACAGTTTGAAACTTTCCATAGAAACGCCAAACGATTTTTATGCGGAAACTTTCAACTCCCCCGCTTGCGATACGGAAATTTTAAGGTTTTCACAATGCGGATGCTCTCTTGTTGCCCTAAATTTTAAGGGTGAAACAAACCGCCTTTGCGTTTACGATTTAACCGATACCGTTAAAAAGGTTTTTTGTAGAGAAGTTTTTAGTTTTTCTTTAGAAAACGGGCTATCCACGGTGGAAAAGTTTAACGATATAGCAAAGCATATTCTTTCTTGCGAGTGGGATTTTCGTGACGGATGCTACCTTAAACAATCAGCAAATTTGACCTGCGCAGAGGGATTTGAAATTAGCAAATTAAACCAAAGATTATTGCCTTACGCTTTTTTCGAACGGCTTTTAGTCGGTGGCTCGCTAGACGGGTTTTTAACCGAAAATATGCTTAAAAACGCCGATAAATTGCAAGGCTATTTGGGTGAGTTTAGCGGTGTTTTCCCACCGCCCGCTTTTAGAGAGATAGACCAAGTGGGGTTAGTTTATCCGCTAGGTGAAAATAAATACCGCACGGAATATTTTAGATGCACGCTTTTAGATGGAAAAATTGATAATATAACTAAATGCGACTAAAATAAAAAATAAAGCCGAAATTCTCATTTAGAATTTCGGCTTTGATTATTCTTTTTAATGATTATGCAACGGTAATAGATACAACTCTTGCAGATGCAACGCCTTCGTTAACAGGAACAAGAACCGTTCTCTTTTGATATTTAACGAGTTGTGCGCCTTCAGGCTTAAAGAAATCTTCTTCTTCAAAAATATCAGTTTGAACACAGTTTGCGGTTAAACCAAAGTCTTGGTCAGCCTTTTCTGCGTCGTATTCACCGGTATAATAAACTTCGTAAGTTTGGGTTTCACCGTCAAGTGCAGAGATAATAAGGTCAAGCGCCTCTGCAGTATCTTCATCTTCTAAATCAATCATAGCAAACACGCAGAAATATCCGTTATAATCGCTAATGCTTTCGGTGGGCATATACCAAGTTGCCTCTCCCGTATGCATTGCGTTATCAGTAATCTTATAGCCGTCCTTTTCATACCAAGAACGCCACAAACCTATAGCACCCTTTTCGTTTTTAAGGTTAGAACCAACTACGCCCGCACGTTCAAATTCGCCGTCGATTGCGGGTGCGCTGATAGAATTAAGTTCTACTTTGCCGTCTTTTTCAACCAAGTCGCCAAGCATAATTTGTTTGCTTTCGCTTTGGTTTTTATAGAAAATAGCGTCGTTATAATAACCGTCGTTAATGCGTGCTAAAATAGCGTTAACGGTTTTTTCTGCAAGGTGGCCGTAAAGGTTAACTTTAAGGGTTACTTCTTGGGTTTTAGATTCTGCTGAATTATAAACTTGAACTTTCACGTTGAGTTTAGTAATTCTTTCCACGCAACCTACTGCACTAAAACAAGCAAATGCAAGCATAAGCACAGCGAATAGGTTTACGAATATTCTTGATATTTTTCTCATATACGGTTCTCCATATAAATTTACAACTTGCATTATTTATTTTAACCTAATTTTTGCTTATTGTCAATGTTTATAACAGTCTTGAAAATCAATTAAGTTTATTTTTATAAAAATTTTGTATTTTTTGCGCTATATTAAGCGGATAAATACAAAAACTCCCGACAAACTTGTCGGGAGTTTTCTTTTAAGCCGTTTTGAAAAAATAATTATTTAGCAACAACGGTGCAGCCAACTTCTTTGAATCTAGCAATGATTTTGTCTGCTTCTTCTTTGGTAGCGCTTTCTTTGATAACGCCCTTAGCTTCAACGAGAGCTTTTGCTTCGCCAAGACCTAAAGAAGTGAATTCACGAACTGCTTTGATAACGTCAATTTTCTTGTCGCCGATTTCTTTAATAGAAACCTTGAATTCAGTCTTTTCTTCAGCAGCGGGAGCATCTGCAGCCGCAGCGGGAGCAGCAGCAACTGCAACGGGTGCAGCAGCGCTAACGCCGAATTCTTCTTCCAAAGCCTTAACGAGTTCGTTAAGTTCTAAAACCGTCATACTTTTTACTTCTTCAATCAATTTTTGAATGTCTGCCATTTTTCTATCCTCCATTAGATAACTTTTAATTTTAATTTTTTATTTTTTTAATGTTTTTTGCCTAATTTTTAGGACTTTTTGCTCTTTTTATTGAGCCTTTTTGTCTGCAATTGCGCTAAGCGCAACTACGAGACCTCTCGGCATAGCCGAAAGTACGCCAACGAAATTTGAAATAGGTGCTTGCAACGAACCGAGCATCTTTGCAACGAGTTGTTCCTTGCTGGGCATAGCAGCGAGTGCTTTTACACCTTCTACACCAACCTTTCCGCCTTCTACGAAAGCGCTTTTAACGGTGATTTTGTCTTGATACTTTTTAGCCGCTTCAATAATAACTTTTGCTGCAGCCGTTTCGTCTTCACCAAACGCAACTGACGTAGGTCCGTTAAGGTCGTCGTCAAAATCGGTAATTCCTAAATCGTGGAAAGCGCATCTAATCAAAGTGTTCTTGTAAACTTTGTATTCAACGTTGTTCTTTCTGAATTCACGACGGAGTTCGGTATCTTCTGCAACGGTAAGACCGTTAAACTTTACGAATACAACCGATTTAGCGTTTTGGATTTTTTCTTTGATAACCTGTGCTAATTCAATTCTTGCCTCTTTACTTGCTGACATTTGTCTTTTACCTCCTTGTTTTAATGAAAAAGCCCTTGCATACCGAACGGAATACAAGGGCGCAATTAACTTATAGCAATACTTTGCCTTTAATTACACTTTTTTCTTTCCGCCTCGGTTGGTCCGTCTTGCGACGTGTTAGAAACCTACTGTCTTGGGCTATTTAGTTTTTACTTTTTGATTATAACACTAAATATTTATAATGTCAATTAAATTTTAGCGTTAATTTTAACGCCGGGGCCCATAGTGCTTGCAAGAGCAACGCTCTTAACGTATTGACCCTTTGCTGCTGCCGGTTTAGCCTTAACGATTGCTTCCATAAGCGCTTCGTAGTTTTCTTTAAGTTTTTCTTTGCCGAAACTCTTTTTACCGATTGAGCAGTGAATAATTGCGTTCTTATCAAGTCTGTATTCAACTTTACCAGCCTTGGTGTCCTTAATTGCTTTTGCAACGTCCATAGTAACCGTACCAGATTTCGGGTTAGGCATAAGTCCTTTAGGACCTAATACTTTACCGATACGACCAACCAAACCCATCATGTCGGGAGTGGTAATGATAACGTCGTAATCAAACCAGTTTTCAGTTTGGATTTTTTGAATCATTTCTTCTGCACCAACGAAATCTGCACCTGCTTCTTTCGCTTGGTCAGCCTTGTCGCCTTTTGCAAGAACCAAAACTCTAACTTCTTTACCCGTTCCGTTGGGGAGTACGAGTACGCCACGAACTTGTTGGTCTGCTTGTTTGGGGTCTACGCCCAAACGAACGTGAATTTCAACAGTTTCGTCAAACTTTGCCTTTGCGGTATCAAGAACTAAGCCTATTGCTTCATCTACTTCATATAATTTAGCAGATTCGATAGCCTTTGCACTATCTACATATTTTTTTCCGTGTTTCATTTAAATTACCTCCTGTGGTACGTTCGGGCTAACAGCCCTCCCACTTTTTATGATTTAGTCTACGACTTCAACGCCCATACTTCTTGCAGTACCTGCAATCATACTCATAGCGCTTTCTAAACTATTTGCGTTTAGGTCGGGCATTTTTACCTTTGCAATCTCTTCGATTTGCGCTTTAGTGATTTTAGCAACCTTGTTTTTGTTGGGTGCTGCACTTGCGCTTTCAATACCGCACGCTTTCTTAATAAGAACGGGTGCCGGCGGGGTCTTTAAGATGAAAGTAAAAGAACGGTCTTGATAAATGGTAATAACTACCGGAATAATAAGACCAGCCTGATCCTGAGTTTTAGCGTTAAATTCTTTGGTAAATCCCGGAATATTGATACCGTGAGGACCTAACGTTGAGCCTACGGGCGGACCGGGTGTTGCCTTGCCTGCGGGCAATTGCAATTTAACGATTGCCGTAACTTTCTTTGCCATAATTGTTTCCTCCTAATGGTGGTAATATCGTTGCGCCAGTGTGAAAAATTTAACACAACTCCCACTCTATAAACGGCGGTTTCTCCGCCAGATTATATGCTTTTTTTGTTTTTAGTTATATAATGTTTATAATTATATATCCTTGTAAAATTATTCTTCGGTTTCTACGTTAACCTTTTTAACTTGAACAAAATCAAGTTCAACGTCAGTCTTTCTACCGAACATTTCAACGTTGACTTTAACCTTTTGAGTGCTTTCGTTAAGTTCTACTACTACACCGCTGAAAGATTCAATTGGTCCTGATACCACTTGAACGGTATCGCCTACGGCAAAGTCAATTTCCAAAGCAACTTCTTCAAGCCCCATTCTTGCCACTTCCGTTTCGGTGAGCGGTAACGGTCTACCTTGCGGACCAACGAACCCTGTTACACCACGAGTGTTGGTAACTAAATACCAAATGTCGTTTGAATAAATCATCTTTAAGAAAACGTAGCAAGGGAATTTCTTTCTTTCGACTAATTTCTTCTTGCCGTTTGCCTTTTCTTCCAAGGTTTCTTCGGTGGGAATTTTAATCTCGAAAATGTTTTCTTGTAAGTTGTTGTTTTCTATTAATTTTTCAAGGCTGTCTTTCACCATTGCTTCATAACCAGAGTAAGTGTGAATGACGTACCATCTTCCTTGTTCTACTGCCATTTTCTACTCCTATGCCTTAGGTGAAATCAATTCGAGTAAATAAAGCAAACCGGTATCAAACGCGGTGATTACTACCAAGAATAACAACACTACTACAAGAACAATTCCCGTTTGTTTAACAACCTTGCCAAAAGAAGGCCAGTTAACCTTTTTAAGTTCAGAGAAAACGTCCTTTAATTTCATGCCGATTTTCTTAAAGAAACCGGGCTTTTTATCCTTTTTCTTTGCCTTTTTTACTTCTTTTTGAGTTTTGGGCTGTTCCACAGAAACGAAATCAGCACCTTTAGCGTCTTTTTTATTTTTCATTTACGCTTGCCCCTTAATTTTTTAACCTGCCACGCAGGATATTTTTAAGCGATTATTACTTCGCTTCTTTATGAGCGGTATGCTTTTTGCAGAACTTGCAATACTTTTGCATTTCAAGTCTTTCAGTATCGTTCTTCTTGTTTTTAAAAGTATCGTAGTTTCTTTGTTTACATTCCGTACAAGCCAAAGTTATCTTCGCTCTTGCGCCTTTTGCTGCCATATTGCACCTTCCGAACATCAAAAAATTACACCCCTACGTCGGGATGCTTATCTATTCTAACAAATTAAACGACCTATGTCAAGTTTTTTATGCGTTTTTTTACAATATTTTAGTCAAAAACCCCAACTTTTTTGCAGTTTTCTATATATTGACTAACGTGCAAAAACCCGACCACAATATCTTGTAATCGGGCTTTAATTTTTAGCCTAAATATCTTGCTATCGGCTGATAAAGTTCGCCTTTTTTTGCAATATTTACTAATTGTTCGTGCGAAAGGGTGGCTATCGGTTGCTCTTTTTCGTAAACCACTATCTCGTTTACGCAAGCGGGGTCTATTATTGTTAGCAACCTTTTTACCGTAACGCTTTTATCAACCGCTTGCTTTTTGACGGTTATTCCGCTTTTTAATTTCTCTTGGTTTATTCCGCTAATAATTCTAACGTAAACGTTTTCTTTATTTGCGCCTAACCCGCCAAACAGCACGAACGCCGAAAAAAATAGTAGCGAATAATTGACCGTGTTAAAAACGGTGAACACGAACGCCGTTATTAAAAGTAGGGAAAAGACAAGGGCTGTAATCTTGCAAATCTTAAAGGCTTTTTCCTTTCCAAGTGCGATAGAAAGGCTTGACGACAGCACCCTACCCCCGTCCAGCGGGAACACGGGCAAAAGATTTACTATCGCCAAAGAAAGATTTGCTTCCACTACCACTTCAGTAAAAGGATATATTTCGGGAAACACCCACCAAAACGCAACGAAAAGTAAACCTATTGCAATATTTAATAACGGACCCGCCAAAGCGATTTTTATATTGTCCTTAAAATTAAGTCCGTCTATATCACCGCTTACCACCGCACCAAACGGCATTAGCGTGATTTTATTAAGCCTATACCCGCACGCCGAAGCAACCAAAGAATGCCCCAACTCGTGCACGACGGCGCAGACGGTATATATGACGAACAGAAAGATTCTGCCCGTTAAGGCGTAATACAGCCCGAATAAATAAAATAAAGGGTGTACGCTAAAACTTATACCGACCAAACGATACCGCCGTCTACAATTTGATAATCGGAAATAACCGCATCGTCTTGATTTTTAAAGCAAGCGGTAACGCCATCTCTTACGAAACCTACGGGAATATTGCCGTAAACTTTTTGTTCTAACCCTGCATACGCATAGTCAATACCCGAAATAATAGACTTAAAGTTAGTGCTATGCGTAATTTCCACCGTATATTTACCGTCTTCGGTTTGGGTAATAGCAGAAACAACGCCGTCGCAAGGCGAATACACGCTACCAGCGCCAGAAAAACTCATAATTCCGTCGGTAAGCGTCACTTCTGCGTCGCCCATTGATAATACGGGTAGGAAATCGTCGTATTCCCTTTGGTCCACGCTAACCGTTTGTTCAGCGCCGAACACTTCTCTAAAAAAGACGTTTATTCCACTATCTGCGTATAAGTAATTGGTTAAAATTATAGAAACTATTAAAAGTCCTATTACGGCAACTTGTGCGCCTATTATAGAAAACCCGTGCGGTTTTTTCTCTTTTTTGTTTTCCACGGCGTGAACGCTTGCGCTATTTTCGGGGCTTTCGGGGTTTTCGAGCGGTTGGTCTACTAAACTCTCTAAACCGTCTTGTTCGGGAATAGTCATTTCTTGATTTTTTTGGTTTATCTTTTCAATAAGTTCTTGCTTTACCCCTTCGCTTTCTTCTCTCCGTTTCTTTTTTCTGCGCCCTTTCTTTGCGGGCGTTAAGGTAATATTGCAGGTATTAACGGGAATTTCAAGCATACTTGCATACTGTAATTTTTCGTTCATAAAATTTCTCCTTTTTCTGTTTTCGTTTAATTTTATGAACTTTTTTCTTTGGTTATGACAAAAAAATAACCGCTCGGCTAAAACCGAACGGTAAATTTTGTCGTTTTTTATTTGCTTATTAGTTTTTGCATAAGGGTATGCCCTTCTTCAACGAAAACGCCCGTTTTTTCGGCTTGTTCTTCGTCGTAAGAGTTAGCAATTCCGCCCGCCTTAATTCCGCTACCGCAAAGTATATAGGGAACGGGGTCAGAACAATGCGTCATTATAGACAAAGGGGTTGGATGGTCGGGGGTAATCAACATGCGGAATTCTTCGCCGGCATCCTTTAAGCCTTGCGCTATATATTCCACAACTTTGTCTATTTGTTCAATAGAATAAATCTTATGCTCGGTATCGCCGTGGTGTCCGCACTCGTCGGGCGCTTCCATATGCAAATAAACAAGGTCAAGTCCGTCCTTTAATGCGTTTAAGCAAGCCTTTGCTTTGCCAGAAAAATTAGTATCGTAATTACCCGTTGCGCCCTCAACTTCTATAACTTTCATATCGGCGAGAATTCCTATGCCCTTAAGCAGGTCAACCGCAGAAATTATACCACCGTTAAGGTTAAACTTTTCCTTAAACGATTGCAAGCACGGTTTAGTACCTTCCCCCCAAAACCAAAGCGAGTTTGCAGGGCGTTTGCCGTCTGCTATTCTCTTTAAGTTCACGGGGTGGTCTTTTAGTAATTCGTGCGACTTTTTCATTAGTTCAAGATAGTTAAGTCCTTGTTCGCTCTTTGGCAAATATTCTTTAACAGGCTTTCCCGTAATGTCGTGGGGTGGGGTTAAATCGCCCGCAATAACGCCGTTATCTATAACCAAACAATGCCTATAACTTATGCCCGAATATAGAGTGTATTTTTGGTCGTTTAACTTTTTCGCCAAAAATTCTATGAGTTCTTTGGCTTCTGCCGTAGAAATTTCCCCAGCGCTATAATCAATCATAGTTTTATCTCGATAATCGGGCTCGTTTGAAACGGTTACTAAATTTGCACGTGCAGTAATATCGGTATCCTTAATATCAATACCGATACTTGCCGCCTCTAACGGCGAACGTCCGCTATAACACTCCTTTGGATTGTAGCCTAAAACCGACAAATTAGCCACGTCGCTACCCGGTTTCATACCGCACGGCACGGTTTTACAAAGCCCTACTTCGCCCGACTTAGCAAGCCTGTCTATGAACGGCTTATTAGCAAGCATCAAAGGAGTTTTTCCGTTTAGAAAAGGTTGGCGATAATCCGCCATACCGTCGCCTAAAATTACCACGTATTTCATAATGCGCTCCAGTCAATCGGCAAAATGCCGAATTTTTCTAAATATTGATTAGTTTTTACAAAATGCCCACACCCGAAAAAGCCGTTATACGCCGATAGCGGACTTGGGTGCGCACACTCTAAAATTAAGTGTTTAGTTTGGTCGATAAGCGGTTTTTTACTCCTTGCATTACCGCCCCAAAGCAAAAATACAACGTTTTCTTTTAATGACGAAATCTTTTTTATTATGCCGTCGGTAAACTGTTCCCAGCCCTTGCCTTTATGCGAGTTGGCTTGATGCTCCCTAACCGTTAAAACGGTGTTAAGCAGTAACACGCCTTGTTTTGCCCAGCCGGTTAAATCTCCGCTCGTTTTTGGGACTATACCCGTTTCTGCATAAAGTTCTTTATACATATTAACGAGCGACGGCGGAATTTGAACGCCACTCGGCACGGAAAAGGAAAGCCCCATTGCCTGACCTTGGTTGTGATAAGGGTCTTGCCCTAACAACACAACTTTAACGTCCTTAAACGCCGTGTGTTTCATACTGTTAAAAATATCGTACATAGGCGGGTAAACGGTGTAATTAGAATATTCGCTCTTTAAAAAATTGCGAAGTTCTAAATAACTTGGGCTATTAAATTCTTCCTTTAATATCTCGTCCCACTCTTGGGTTATCTTTATCATATTCTCCCCACCGTTTATCGTATAATATAGTTAAACTCTTTTCGTTATTATTCTAACACATTACGATTGACAAAATCAATATTTTTTTATATAATTACCAAAAGGATTTTTTATGAATATATTTGACGTCATACTTATCGGCGTGGCTCTTTCTATCGATGCGTGCGCCCTAACAATTGCAAACTGCACCACTTATAAAGACCAACTCACCCCCAAAAAAGAGTTGGCAATGCCCGCATTTTTTGCGCTCTTTCAAGGGGTTATGCCACTTATCGGCTACTTTATAGGGTTTTTATTTAAGGACTATCTTTCTTCTATAATGAAATTTATTACGGCAGGTATATTCCTTTTCCTTGCTGTAAAAATAGTTATTGATATACTAAAAGAAAACGATTGTGAAAAGCCCGACCAAACTTGTAAGGTTAAGTATTTTGCACTTTCCTTAGTCTTAATTCAAGCGGTTGCAACGAGTATAGATGCGCTTGCTGTTGGCGTAACCTTGCTTAACCTTAACTTTTCGGTGTTTATCGCCGTTGCGGTAATTGCGGGCGTAACCTTTGTTCTCGTTTCGCTTGCTCTTTTCTTTGGCAAAACTTTGGGCAAACTTTTCGGCTCTTACGCAGAGTGGGTGGGCGTTGCAATTTTGCTAATTCTTGCAACCAAATACTTGGTAGAAGCGTTACTATAATATTAAACTTAAATAAAATTTAAGCCCGCAACTTTCGGTTGCGGGCTTTTAGTTTGCCTTTACACTATCTCTCTTTCAACTTTGAAAAAATCCGTCCATTCATCGTCGTCATCTGGTTGGTCTTTACAACCGACTGCCGTTGCCAAAAGACAAGCGCATAAAATTAAGCATATAATTTTTAATAATTTTTTCATAATTTTCCCCTTGGTTTTATTTAAGCGAATTAAAACCTAAATTCTTTTAGCGATAGCAGTTAAAAATTCTTTAGAAGAAAGTTTAACGGGTTTAACACCGTCCTTTTTGAATAGCCCTACAAGGTCGCCCGTCATTTCGCCACTTTCAATCGTTTCTATAGTCGCTTTTTCTAGGCGGTCTGCAAAATTCATAAGTTCGGGCAAGTTATCTAATTCACCACGCTTGCGGAGAGCACCGCTCCACGCAAATATCGTTGCAACAGGGTTGGTAGAAGTTTCTTCGCCCTTGATATACTTGTAATAATGGCGGGTTACCGTTCCGTGCGCCGCTTCGTATTCGTAAATACCGTCGGGCGAAACGAGAACACTAGTCATCATGGCAAGCGAGCCGTATGCGGTTGCAACCATATCGCTCATAACGTCGCCGTCGTAATTCTTGCACGCCCAAACTATTCCGCCCTCGCTACGAACTATTCTCGCAACCACGTCGTCAATGAGCGTGTACATATATTCTATGCCAGCCTTTTCAAACTTTTCTTTGTATTCGTTTTCGTAAATTTTAGCGAAAATTTCCTTAAACTGACCGTCGTAAACCTTGCTTATGGTGTCCTTGGTTGAAAACCACAATGGAAGTTTCATATCAAGCGCATAATTAAAGCAAGCTCGTGCAAAACTCTCTATGGATTTATCGGTGTTGTGCATAGCCAAAACTACGCCGTCACCCTTAAAGTCGTGCACGGCTTTAGTAACTTTATTCCCGTCCCTATCGGTAAAAACAAGTTCTGCCTTTCCGCTACCAGCAAGCCCGTCTACCGACTTATACACGTCACCATAAGCGTGGCGGGCGATTACTATCGGCTTTTTCCAAGTGGGAATATAAGGGGTTATGCCGTCCACCAAAATCGGTGCACGGAAAACCGTTCCGTCAAGGATTGCCCTTATCGTGCCGTTAGGGCTTTTGTACATACTTTTAAGGTTGTATTCTTGCACTCTTTGTGCGTTTGGCGTAATGGTTGCGCACTTTACGGCAACGCCGTATTTTAAGGTGGCGTTTGCGCTGTCTACCGTAACTTTATCGTCCGTTTGGTCACGGTATTTAAGCCCCAAGTCGTAATACTCGGTTTTTAAGTCCACAAACGGCTTTATTAGTATATCTTTAATCCAACCCCATAAAACACGGGTCATTTCGTCCCCGTCCATCTCGACTAGCGGGGTTACCATCTTAATTTTGCCCATAAGTTTCTCCTTTGATTTTTCATTTGTATTTTAACATATCGGCGGTTTTTTTACAAGCGTTTTGCACTCTTACCACCAGTAAAGGAAAGAATTCCCGTAGAAAACTCCGTTTGTAAGGACGAAAGCGTTGCTCCGTCTTTTAACGCAACTTCAAGTAGTTCGTTAAGCATTACGCCAAACTCTTTAAGCGTGTCGCAAAATAGATAGTAAGCAAGCGAGCCCGGCACGGTGTTTATCTCGTTTAGATATACCTTGCCGTTATGTAAAAAATAATCTATTCTAATAACGCCCTTGCACCGTAATTCACGATACAGTTTTTCGGTGTAATTTTTAATGGTGCGAGCCGTCTTTTTATCTATATCGGCGGGAAAAACCCGCTTTCCAAAACGGTATTTATCGTCAAAGGACAACACTTTGTTTCTCCCGACGGGGCGTTCGCACTCGGAAACCCTAACGCTACCGTCCGCCCGCAAATAAGCCGAACAATTTATCTCGATAAAATCTTCTAAGCACGGCTCTATAACGGCGATGTCGCCAAACCGCAAGGCGTAATTTACCGCACTTTCAAGTTCGAGTTGGTCCTTTGCACTATTTATTCCTATGCTAGAGCCCAACCTGTTCGGCTTTACTATTAACGGAAATTCTAACTCTTTGGTTTTTTCTATCAAGCCGTCAACTCCGTCTTTTTCGGTAATCGTTATGCACGGTAAGGTTTTTATTTTTAACGCACTTGCTATTTTTTTAGTAAAGGCTTTATCCATAGCCACGCTCGAAGATAAAATATCGGGCGACGCAATCGGAATTTTGCACATGTTCAGTAAGCCCGAAAGCGAGCCGTCTTCCCCTCGTTCGCCGTGCATGCAGTTAATAGCAAGCGAAACTTCGGCAATTTTTTTTAGCCGTTTCCCCTTAATTTCATATAAAATATTGCTACCGCCCCTTAAGAGCACTCTACTTAATTTTTCCTGTTTTAATTTTTTATATTCGTCTATATCGTAAAGATTTTTTCCAAAAAGCCACTCGCCCTTTTGGTTTATATAAACCGGGAGCGCTGAATATTTGGTTTTATCAATCGAGTTTAAGGTCATTACCCCCGTAATAATAGAAACGTCGTGCTCTACGCTTTGCCCACCGAAAAATACCAAAACCGTTTTCATAACAAAAAAACACCTCCGCAAAATTTTTTCGCTTTGGTGTTTTTATTTTTTATCGTTAATAATCAATAAGTCGTAGCAACTAGCCGTTAGTTGTAGTTATCTGGCAAGTCGTTTTCAAAGAGAACGACGTCGCCCTCCATCATAATTTCGTTTAATAGCGCATTGCCCCTGTTTAGACTTTTAGCAAACTTGATATTATCTCTTGGCATACCGCCGTCTAAAAGCCCTTTTATTAACATTTCGGCGTTGTGCCTGCCGATAACTATAACAAGGTCGGCGTGACTTGCAAGCGTTCTGCCAAACTCAAAGTTCGCCATGTTTTCCATCTTGCCAAGTTCCACAAGCCCCGGTGTTAAAACTATCTTTCTGCCCTTGAAAGTATCCAAAACTTCCATAGCGGCGTTTATTCCGTCTACGTTAGAATTGTAACTATCGTCTATTATTACTATATTTTTATTGTTAGGCATAAGTTCCAGTCTATGCCCAACCGATTGAAGTCTATTGATGCCCGTTGCGATTTCTTTGGGCGTTAACCCTATCTTGAACGCAACTGCAGACGCTAGGCAGATATTACTTATACTATGCTTTCCAAGTAAAACCGTGTTACACTTAACGCTCTTTCCGTTTGAAAAGTTAAGGGCAAAGGTCGTACCACGAGTGTCGGTTACAATATCGCTTGCAGTAACCAAATTATCTTCTCCATCAATACCCGCCAAATATTTTTCACCGCCAAACCTTTGCATAAGTTCACGTGCGCCCACGTTGTCGGCAGAAAAGAAACCAACGCCGTTAGCCGACAAGTTTTCAAACAGTTCAAACTTGGTGTCTTTGGTTATTTCTATCGAGCCGAAAGTTTCCAAATGCTGATTGTTCACACCCGTAAGAACACCGTATTCAGGCTTAACCATTTGCGCAAGTTCTTTTATATCGCCTTGACTTCTCGCCCCCATTTCCGCAATGAAAATATCGTGGGTGCTATCCAAATTTTTAACGGCAAGCGCAATCCCAAGCGGTGTGTTGTAACTTGCGGGGGTCGCTAAAACCCTGTACTTTTGCGAAAGTATGGTCTTTAAGATTTCCTTTACGCTAGTTTTTGCGTAACTGCCCGTAATACCTATCTTTATAACCTTGCTTTCCTTTAATTTATTAACAGCAATGCGCAAATATCTTTTTCTTATCAATCTTTCAAACGGCTCGTTAATGGCGTAAGCCAAAAACAACATATACGGCAAAAGCATAGGCATACCGCAAATGAGCGCAAAGCGAAGATGTGCGAATAATTCGTTCTTTAATAAAAAGGCAAGATAAGTTAATAACACTATTAAGCCAAAAGTAATAACGGCAAGCAACAAGCAATAGGTTATGCAAAGTCTTACAATGCGCTTGGTTTTCTTTAACGGCACTTTAGCGTTTACGCTCTTTTCGGTGTTGATATAAAGCACGGCAAAAAGAATATAAGACGCAAAACCGATATAAGAGCCTGCGGTTTTCCCGCCCGTTTCAAAAAGTCTGCCCATCAAGGGTGAAAAGCAAGTGTTAAGAACACAAAAGAATAAAAACGCTAGCAAACACAAAAGCATTAACCTTGAAAGGTAGGGCGTATCTTTATTAGAAAGCCACTTAAAATATCTTTTGCCTTTATACCCGCATTGTTGAAGAACGAGAATAAATTTCATTGATGCAAGAAAAAGCAGTACGGCGTTTAGAACGCTGACTGATGCGTAAGTGACTATCTGCCACGGCGTAAATAGTTGTGAAAAATTTTCTACGCTTAAAGGATACATACTTTATCACGAGAGAAAAAACTCCCGCACCTCCAGATTGAATTTTAAGGGTTTATCGATAAAACAAAAATGCCCCGCATCCGCATAAACGGAAAGGCTACTCTCTTTTATCCCTTTGTGTAGCCGTTTAGCCGTGTAAAGGGGTGTTTCCCCGTCTTTTTCCCCCGCTATTATAAGAGTGGGAACGGCTATCTTTTGTAAATATTCGTCCAAATATTCCCCAACGATTAACTTAAAACTTTCTTTCATAACGGGTGAAAGCCCTATATAGTCGGGTGAATAAAATTTAACTAATTTTTCTCTCGGAGTAAACTTTTTTAACAAGTTAAAAGTCGTCTTTTTGAGAATTTTTTTAAGCGACGCCCTAGGTTTTAGCCCTGCGCAACCCGTTAAAACCAACTTTTCGCAAAAGTTTTGGTCTTGAGCCGTTGTTTTTAAGGCTATTCGCCCACCGAACGAGTGCGCCACCACAAACGGACGAACTATTCGGTTTTTATAACAATATTCTTTAACTTCTTTTATATAGTCGTCCAAAGAATAGGGGTATTCCATACGTTGATTGTCGCCAAACCCCTTTAAGTCGGGTGCAAAAACTTCAAAATCTCGTTCCAAAAAGGCACGCTGATTATTAAAACTCTTGCCGTTTGAAAGGTATCCGTGCAAAAATAGTATTTGCCGTTGACTTTGGTGTAAACCGTCCGTCTTTTTTATAAAATCACCTTTTCCATTACCAAAGCGTTTTCGCCGTCTTTATAGTATTTCTTTCTAACAGAGATTTTATTAAACCCCAACCCCTGATACAAACTCAAGGCTGGGACGTTATTTTCCCTAACTTCTAACAAAATTCTCTCTTTGCCGTCTTTTTTAAGTTTTTCTTCGACTGCGGTAATAAGCGCTTTCGCTATGCCACGCCCCCTGCTGTTTTTTGCAACGACAACCCCTTCAATATCAGCGTCGTCATAACCAACGGTAACTGAGATAACGGCTAAAAGAAAGCCGTTTTCTTTTACGCCAAGCGCAAAAAATCTTCCACCGTCAAAGGCAGATTTCAACATATCCGCCGTCCAACCGTCTGCAAAATCCGCACGGTAAAGTTCGGTTATTTTTTCTATATCGCTAGCGGTTAAGTTTAAGATTGTCATCTTCCTTCTTCCGCCTGACTTTTTCTTAAATACAAGGGGGTTAAAGTTTCCAAATCAAAACTAATTTTGTCGTTATTGCTTTCCACCGCTTTAATTAGTCCGTCGGTTACCGAAACCACTTCAACGTCAAGCCCATCAACGGGAGCAAAGGAAACGAGCGCATATTCTTTAGCAAGTTCTTCAACCTGCTCTCGCATAATATATTCGGGCTCTTTTACCACCTTTCCGTCTTGATAACCGCAAGCGTAAAAGCCGTTGTGCTTTGCGTCTATAATCGCCAAAACCTTACCGAATTTATTATACGCCAAAGTATCTAAAGAAGTTACCGATAAACAAGGTTTATTATAAGCAAAACACATAGCCTTAACGGTAGCAACGCCTATTCTAATCCCTGTAAACGAGCCCGGTCCAACCACGCAAGCGATAAAATCTAAATCGTTAAAATTTAGTTTAGCCGTCCTAGCAAGGTCTTCTATGCACGGCATAAGCGCAACCGAGTGATTTACCCCGCACTCAGCGTCGTTATAACGATATTCTTTGCCGTCCTTTCTAATCACTACGGTTAAATTTTTATTACTCGTATCAACTGCTAAATAATTCATAAGTTTATCGTTCTCTCGTTTTCGCTAGCCTTTAAAATTTCCACTTTTTTAACCGTGTCGGGCAAAGCGTCTTCAATGTTTTCCGCCCACTCGATTAAACAAATATTATCTCCGCCAAAGTAATCAGTTAACCCAAGCCTTTCGGCATCTTCCCCGCAAGATAAACGGTAGCAATCGTAATGATAAAGCAGGTCGCCGTAAATATTAAGGTAGGCGTAAGTGGGGCTAGTTACCCCATCAAGCCCAAAAAATTTAGCAACCCCTTTAACGAATGCGGTTTTGCCCGCACCCAAATCGCCCGAAAGCAACACAACGTCCCCTTTGTTAAGGGTCTTTGCGTATTCGAAAGCAATCTCTTCAGTTTGTTTTGCACTCTTTGATAAAATAGTCATAAGTTTTAATCTTTTGCTGAATTTTGCAAGTTAATTCTCTTAAATAGATAAGATACCTTTTTATAAACCAAAATGGTAACGATTGAAATAACCGAACTCTTTATAAGGTTAAACGCCAAAACGTAAGTCCACAAAGCCGAAAAAGCGTTTTCGCTAACTTGATTAGGAACAAACGGCACGCTACCCATAAAGAACGGAAAGTTTATATATTTATTAACCACAAGCGATATAGCCGTTTGTACAAGGCAAGCAATCGTCAAAGTTAAAACAACCGTCTTAAACCCTTTTTTATAACGATAAACGATAGACGGCGCTAAAACGAACGAAGTGGTTATAATGATATTAGCAAGTTCGCCAACGCCCCCCGTTGTTCCGACTAAAATATGTATGCTTTCTTTAACCACGGTAACGATAACTGCGGGAATAGGTCCGTACATAAACCCTGCAAGCATAACGAAAACGTTAGAAAAATCAAGTTCTAAAAAACTTGCGGGCGTACCTGCAAAAATAGGCAATTCTAAAAGATACACCACGAAAGAAAGAGCGGAAAAAACCGCCATACCAGAAACGTTTTTAGTCGTAAAAGTTTTTTTCATAAAAATACGCCCCTAAAAGATATTTTTGGGGCGCAATACGGCAAAACTACAAGTGGAGAAAAATCTCCCCCGTTCTTTTTCCATCCGGACTATACCGTCGGTTTCGGAATCACACCGAATCTGCCGTTAGGCTCGCAGACTTTACTGCCGATAGGGAATTTCACCCTGCCCCAAAGAACAATTCTATTTTATTACGATTTATAAACTTTGTAAAGCGTTTTAAGCCTACTTGTCGTTAATCGCAAACTTTTCTTTTAAATCCTTGCCTATAAGGAGCGGATTTTTAAGATAAATACCGTCCGCCTTTAAGGCTATAAATTCCGCAACGCCATCCGCAGTTTCTTGGTCGGTGTAAACGAACACTTTTTTGTTAGATAGCACTTGTTTTGCTAGCGTTAAATCACGCTTATCCGCACCCTTTTGGTCTTTGCCGAAAAGCATTATCCTTTCAACTTTTATAGATTCAATCATCTTTAGTGCTTTTTTAAGGTTGTTTTCATCTCCGTCAGAAATTAGAACAAGCCCCAACTTACTCTTGCAAATTCTTGAAATCTTTATTAGTTGCGCCTTTATTTTGCCTGCGTTTTTAACGATAAGAGAAAGGCTCGGCAAGGTTAAATAAACTTTCTCCACACCGCTTTTTACTGCAAACTTAGCATCTTTTACTTGGGCAACGAAAGAACTTTCCCCTTTAGGAAAATCTAAAATAGCACTATACTTTATTCCGCCTGCGCTTTTCTTTCCAAGTCCTTTTGCAGACGAGTAGAAAAACGGGGTTAAACAATATTCTAAAACGCCGATTTTAGCAAGTTCGTTAAGAGCGTCAACCGTAGGAAATTCGCTAACGTCAAGATTAAACGCCCCTACTTTTGTCATAAACTCTTTAATTTGGAAATCGTAAAACTCGTTCATAAGTCCGCTTTCGGTCTTTCCCAAAACGCCTGCAAGTTTAAAGCGAGTGTCCACTATCGGCTCTTTCTCGTCGCCTTTTTCTTTTTCTAAAACGGGCGCAACTTCCTTTTCTTCTTTTTTCTCGGTCTTTTCTTGTTTATCCGTGTTTTCTTGTTCGCCTTTCACTTCTTCTTTTTGTTCTTTATTTAATTCTTCTTTCTTTTCCGTTTCTTCTTTAACTAACTTTTCGTCCTTTTCTTTTACTGCTACCATAATCTCTCCTTAACTTTCTAATTTTGTTATAGTATGTATATTGTGGTTAAGCGCTAAAAAAACGCATTAATCAACAAATAATATCAACAAACGGTGCTATTTTCGTGCTAAATTCAAAAAGAGGTGAAAAAATGAATTTTGAACTATCTTTTTTTCTTGGTTTTTTATGCACGGCGGGGCTATTTTTATTTTGTTTAATAACGGTCGCTTTTATTAAGACGGTGAAAAGGGCGGTTTTAATGTTTTTAACAAAGAAAGCACCCGTTGAGACCCCTGCGCCCGTTCAAACCAAACAGCCGAAAAAACCACCCGCAAGGGTCAAATGCATACAAATAGATCCTGCGTTAGTAGATAAAATTTACGTTAAAAAATCTTCTTAAAACTTGGTTAGGTTTTTCTCGTCACCCCAAAGTTTTTCTAAATGATAGAAAAGCCTTGTTTCGTCGTTGAAAATATGCACGATAACGTCGCCGTAATCAAGCACAGCCCAACGCCCTTCACGAACGCCTTCACGACGGACGGGTGCAACGCCTTCCTTTTCCATTTCAAATTCAACGTAGTCGATAAGCGCACGGGTTTGCGTCATAGAGCGCCCGTTTGCAACCACGTAATAATCGGCAACTTCGGTCTTTCCACGAACGTCTATTAAAACGACGTCTTCGGCTTTTTTATCGGTTAAAGCAACACAAATTTTTTCTGCAAAAGTTTTTGAATCCATAATTTATTTCCTTTATATTTCTATTATATTTCTTTTGTTTTTAGTTTTTTTGGTTATTGACAGCGCCCAAGTAAAAATCGTATGCATTGATGGTTTCTATATGGACGCTTGTTTTTTTGTTTAGTAAATGTATAAACTCTTCTCTTAAACACTCTCTAAAACAAAATTCAAAGTCGTCTTTATTAAACAAATCTCTCAAATACTTTACGCCTTGATAATCTCTATCTTCTTCTACCATATCGGCAACGAAAACGAGTTTTTCAAGCAAACTCATATTCGCACGCCCCGTAGTGTGATAGCGTATAGCGTTTATAATATCTTTATCGGTAATTTTTAGTTTTTTTTCTGCAATATACGCACCTAAAAATGCGTGAACTACAGGTTGCGGGGTTTCTTTATCAATATTTGCGTCTTTTGGAATTTCGCCCGAATAGTATTTTGCCACGTCGTGTAAAGTTGTTGCAATTATAACTTTTTGTTGGTCAAGCCCCAAGTCCTTTGCTTTTGAAAGGGCTGAAACAACAACGTTCGCCGTGTGTTTTAAGCGTTTTTCGGGTAAAACTTTTTTAGCGTATTCAATATACTCGTTTCCAGAGTATAAATTGTTCTCTTTGATATATTCACTAACGGCGGGAGCGGTCAACTCGTCCAGCGGGAGCGAAAACGCCGAATATACTCTTAATTTAGTAGAAGAAAAATTCTTTCCCACAAAATTCAGTTTTATAAATTCTTTCCCAAAAACTTGTTTAAAATACTCTCTTTCTTTCTCAAAATCGGTAAAGACTTGTTCTCTTTCAAAAACGGCAAGGTCGCAAACAGCCAAAATGCGTTCGGGATACTTCCAAGTCTTAAAGTTAACCAGCATATCTCCGCCCACGATAAAAAACAAGTGTGCGCCCGTCTGCTTTTTGAAATGCTCTACGGTAAGATAGGTGTAACTCGTTCCCTTTTTTTCTATTTCATAGTCGCTAATCTCAATTTTCTGCTCGCCCGAAAACGCCCGCCTTAACATTTTAAGCCTATGCTCTGCGGGTAGCGGAGCGGTTGCCTTGTGTGGGGGTTGATAGGTTGGCATTATTATAAGTTTGTCAAGGTTAAGTTCTTCCACCGCCATTTTAGCAAGCCGAATATGCTCTCTATGCACGGGGTTGAAAGTCCCACCGAAAATACCTGTTCTTTCCATATATTTATTATTGCATATTTTCCAAATAAAATCAAGGTTATTTTTAAATATTAACCTTAATATCGGTATTAAATCTCTAACTTTTGTCAATACTTGGCGTATGAAAATTACTTTATCTTTTATTTTAGACGCCTTTTTTTTGGCGATTATAAGTTTTTTCGTTTGCGTAATTATTTTAAACTATTTTTTACGCCCACCGCTAACGATAATTTTTTCAGCCCTTTTGTCTTTGCTTTTTTGCGCACTCTTTACAAAGCGGTTTAGCGATAAGCAAAGAAAAAATTTTTCTAGCATAAAAGAAGAGCGGGAAAAACAACTGATTTTTACCCAACTTAAACTTTATACGCTAACCGAACAAAACGACTTTTTTCAAAAACTAATCGCAAAAAACGGAAAGGTTGCAGAACGAAAAAAAGGCGGGCTATTTATTAAAGACACCCCCGCCGTAGTTTTCCCGTTATTTTCTTTCGACGGGG
The DNA here is from genome assembly GCA_017648525.1 of Clostridia bacterium. GTDB lineage: Bacteria > Bacillota > Clostridia > Christensenellales > Borkfalkiaceae > UBA1259. The sequence continues at coordinate 1,881 of JAGCIP010000218.1, read as the reverse complement.
TTAGAAAGACTGATATAGTACGAATTTTTAACACCATAAAAAAAGAACAAACGGCGTATATTTTAGCAGACGACTTTTCAAAAGAAGTTAAGGACTTTGCCGAACGGTTTGACGGGCGAATTAAAACGGTAGAGCAAAACACCCTTTATCAATCGCTAAAAGAAAACGACCTTTTCCCACAAACAAAACACACCTTTCCCGAAAGGAAAAAGTTAACCCTATCATCACTTAAAAACCTTTTAGAAAAGAAAAAATCTAAAAACTTTTTTATGCTTGGCTTGGTTTTTATCGCCACTTCTTACTTTATGCCGTTTAAAGCCTATTATATAGTATGCGGAACGATTTTTTTAATATTTTCTCTAATTTTGCGCCTATACGGAAAGAACCAAACAAACCCAAATTAAAAATTGCTTGATAATAAGTTAAAAGGCTAACGGAATTAAATCCCGTTAGCCTTTTTGTTTATATGCTTTTTTATAAAGTCTTTCTTTTCTTATTTGCTTTCCGCACCAACAAGTCTACTATTATCAAAGCAATCAAGAAAATTAGCGTTATTGTAAAAGTAACCAAATACGCAGACTTCCAACCAAAATTGTCTAAAACGGTGCCGATTAAGGTTGGCGTTACACCTGCGGAAACGGATGCCGCCGCATTTGAAATGGCGCTATATGCACCAGAGTTAAGTTGTTTTCTCATTTTGAAAGTTATGATGCTTAACCCAACCGCTTTAACGCCGTTTGCTAAAACAACGAATATTAGCGTTAACGCAAGCGTTAAAATTAAACTTGCCTTGTAAAAGAACGCCAAAAATAACGGAATAGGCAAAATCATCAAGGTGAAAATACAAGACTGGCGTATAAAGTCGTTATCTTTATTGCAAGCGGAAATGGTTATCATAGGCCCTATCGTTATGGCGATAGGGGCGATAATGCTTATGTATATAGCAACGCTTTCCCCCAGCCCAAACTCTTTTGCAAGTAGCGGGGTAAGGTTGTTCATAATGCAATAATATATTGCCGATATTATAAAGGTAAAAGATAAATCTAAGATATAAAAAATAGCCTTTTTTTTCTTTGTGTCTATGTTAACAATAGTTTCGTCTTCCGCTTCTTCTCTAACGACCTTTTTGTTTGTCTTACGGGCATCTAAAATTTCGTTTAAATGTAAATATCTTTCGGCGTGTTTTGCAATGACCAAAAACAATATTACCGAAACAAGAAAAATTCCGCCCAAAATAAAATAAGGAAGTTGCCACAAATCGTAAGTTACGCACATTGCGCAAAGCAAATAAGCGATTACAGAGCCTATTGAGTAGCCAAAGTTCATAAACCTATTTGCAGTTGTTAATTGTTGCGTAGGCAAATATTTAGTTAAAATAAAATTACAGCCACAAAATATACCCGCTTGAAGCGCGCCCGCCAAACCAAAATACGCGCACATTTGCATAACGTCGCTACTAGTACCCATTAAAATAGCACACACGGCGGACAGCGGAACGGTAAAAAGAAGATACCTTCTCATATTCATTTTTCTTGCAAAAATAAATATAAAAACTTGCACTAATCCGTAAGTTATAAAATAACTTGCGTTTACCACGCTTGTTTGCGTGTATCCTATCGACCATAATTTTTGTATGTACGAAATTTCAGCGGCAAAAACTCCTTTTACTGCCATAGAACACATGTACATAAAAAAACAAGCGAAAATTAAAAGTTTGCCTATTTTAAGTCTTTTTTTATCCACATTGCCAACCGTAACATGGTCGTGGAAAAGATTAAATCTGAAGTGTGCCATAATTTTTCTCTCTAAAAGTTATAATAAGTTATAGGGGGCGTTATCGTGAGGGCGCATACACTTTCGTATGTAACCGAACGAAACGAC
>JAGCIP010000217.1 GCA_017648525.1 Clostridia bacterium | reverse complement strand
TTATATTAATATAAGTAAATAAAACAAAGAAAATCGAAGGGATAGGTGTGGAGATGAAAATGTTCTTTACCAAAAAAATAGTACTTGCGATTGCGTTAAGTGTTTTGATGGTTGTAAGCGTGTCGTTTGCAATCAACTTTATCTTGCATGAACAAAGGCTCAACGATTTGCAAAATGAATACCTTTTAGAATTAGAACTTAAAAAGGGTTCTTATGCTGAAGACGTAATTGTTTTGCAAAATACAACCCGAGCAAGGGCAACTGAACTTGCCGAAAAAACGGGCGCAAGTTTGCGTATAACTTCTGACGGAAAGTTTGCAACCTTAAAATATGATGGTGGCAAAACGGTTAGAACGATTATTGAAGACAGGGAAAACAGAGTTTATTTAGAAGAGTTTTCCTTGGACTATTATTCTAAATTAAACGAAGAAGTTGTGGCAGATGAAAGGTTGCCTGTTAAACCCGATTATTCGGTAAACGACGCCGAATATAACAAACAGGGATACCTTGATTACTTAAACCTTTCTAACGCTTGGTCTAAATACAAGGGCGACGGAATAACCGTTGCTATAATTGATACGGGTATTGATACCGACCACCCAGAGTTTGCGGGCAAAATAAGTGAATATTCTTATAACGCCAGCACCGATAAGGTTGTTAAGGACTGGGGGTTAGAACAAATAGAAGACGAGCAGGGGCACGGAACTTCGGTAGCCGGCGTAATTGCGTCAACGATGGATAGCGTTGGTATTGCAGGTATTGCGCCCAACGTTGAATTACTTATCATTAAAGCAAACTGCAACGCAAGCGGTGGATTTGCAAGCACTGCGGACTTGGTTTTCGGTTTGTATTACGCCATAGAAAGAGATGCAGACGTAGTAAACATGTCTTTTGGTGGAGATACAAACCCGTATTCTGGCGCAACCAAACTTGCCGTTGATAGCGATATAAGTTTGTTTGCTGCAACCGGAAACGATTCAACTACTCAACTAAAATACCCTGCTGCCGACCCTAACGTAATAGGCGTTGGGGCTCTTGAAGAAAACGGCTGGGGTTTAGCAGAATATTCTAACTACGGCGACAGTGTAGACGTGGTTGCTCCTGGAACGACGTATACCACCGCAATCGGCGGGGGATATAAAATTTCAACGGGAACTTCGTTAGCGTGTCCCGTTGCGGTAGCGGTAACGGCGCTGTTCTTACAGCAAAATGGCGTTACTGAATACTCCGAACTCAAACAATATTTATTTGCGTCTTGTTACGATTTAGGCGAAACGGGTAGAGACGATTATTTTGGATACGGCGCAATAGACGCTTCTGCACTATTACTTGAAGAACGTGGCACGATAACCTTTAATTATCTAACTGATGAAATTCCCGACGAAAAAAGAGTATTTATAAGAAACCACACATTACAATATTTCCCCGAAGACCCTGAGAGAGATTATTCTGTATTTGACGGTTGGTATCACGACATACATTGTACCGAGCCGGTAACGATAGGCGAAGACGTGTTTACTAACGACGTTACCATTTATGCAAGTTGGGTAAACGAAGACGACGGCGTGCCTTATAACTACAAAGTTCTTGCCGATGGAACGATAGAAATACTTTCTTATAAAGGGCATCGTAGATTTATAACGATTCCTGAAAAAATAGATGGCAGACAAGTTTCTTCAATTGGAAGCGGAGCATTTAGGGGTTCAAAAAATTTAAGACAAGTAACCCTGCCCGAAGGGCTTAAAAAAATTGGAAAAGAAGCGTTTGCTGGTAGCGCAAACTTTACCAAAGCAGAAATACCCGCTTCGGTAGAAGAAATAGGGTCGGGAGCGTTTAGTAGCAATTCCAGAATGCGCACCGTAACTTTTGCTGAAAACAGCAAATTAAAAACTATAGGAAATGAGGCGTTTAGCAGTCTTCCCATTACCGAGATAACTATTCCTGCAAGCGTAAGTTATATCGCTCCAAACGCATTTGCGAACAACGTTTTAATGTTAGATTATATCGTTGAAGAAGGTAATGCAAATTACTGCGCGGAAGACGGCGTATTGTTTAATAAAGATAAAACTTGCATAGAGGCATATCCCGTAGGTCGTACCGTAGATTATCGTATTCCCGATTCGGTTACGACTATCGCGTCAAGTGCGTTCAACTATTACACTACGGAAACGTTTAGTAAAACGGGTGTTTGTACAATTGACTTTAACAACGTTACCACCTTTAACGGCGGAGCGTTTAGAAACTCTACCCTTACTAGCATAGATTTAAGTAATATGACTAGCATAGGCTCAAAGTCTTTCTTGTCATGCTATTACTTAACGGAAGTAGTTTTAGGCGACAAATTAACTTCGCTAGGTCTTTCAAGTTTCTCACAATGTTACAACTTAACCGAAATCGTTATACCAAGTGGCATAAGGGAATTAGAAGAAAAGGTTTTTGCATCAGCGGGGCTTACTAGCATAACCTTTGAAAGTCCTAGTGTTTTAGTAAAAATAGGACCTTCGGCGCTTGGTGGAACGAGATTAACCAGCATAACCATACCCAAAACGGTAAAAGAAATATCAAACGGAGCGTTTTCGGATGCACTGTTCCTTTCCGAAGTGAACTTTGAAGTTGGTTCTCAGTTAGAAACGATAGGCATAAAAACCTTTGCAAATACTCTCTCTCTTAAAACGATAACTTTACCAGAAACGGTTAAGAGTTTGGGAGATTGTGCCTTCCAGAACGGCGCGCTTCAAAGCATACATATTCCTGCTAGGTTAACTTCGCTTGGAATAAACCCGTTCGTTGATTGTACTGATTTATCCACCATTACGGTAGCACCTGAAAACACTCACTATCGAACGATAGACGGGGTTCTTTATACTAAAACGGGCGTAACCTTTACTATTGAAGGTGTAGATTACACGCCCAAGACTTATGCTTTAAT
>JAGCIP010000216.1 GCA_017648525.1 Clostridia bacterium | reverse complement strand
CACCTTCAATAACTGCATCTACCATAAGGTCTTTGAATATACTCGTAATACCGTCGCCCGCAGAAACGCTCATCATGCCCATAACTTTCTTTTCTGCTTCGTACTTTTTAATAAGTTCACGGTTTTGTTCGAGCATGTTTTCAATTTTTAATCTATCTAACTCGCCAAGTTCTAACGCAGAAGTAAGCGCTAAACCCGGTTGGTTAGTATGAACGTGAACCTTAACGAATTCAAGGTCGCCGATAACGATAACGCTATCGCCGATTGACATAAGTTTTTCACGCAATCTTTCAATGTCTGCGAGAGTGGTTTTCTTTTTAAGGTTTATAATAAAGAATTCCGTGCAGTATGCAAATTCAATACTGCCAAGGCTCATTATGTCGGCGTGGTCCATAACCGTTTCTTGCGACTGACTTTCCGCAACAACCGGAACTTCAGAAACGCTTTCACCCATAAGCGCCTTATAGAAACCTTCGTAAAGGCACATAAGTCCCTTACCACCTGCATCTACAACCCCAGCCTTTTTCAATACGGGAAGAAGTGTAGGCGTTAAGTCAACCGCCTTATTACCAGCAGAAATAAGTTCAGGCAAGAAAGTTTCAAAATCTTTATGTTTACCACGAACGTCTTGCGCATGTTCCGCAACCATTCTTGCAACGGTAAGCATCGTGCCTTCTTTTGGTTTAGAAACCGCACCGTATGCAATTTCAGCACCGTTCATCAATGCTTGCGCAAATAGTTTAGTTTCAATTTCTTCTGACTTTTTAAGAACGCTACACATACCACGAATAACTTGTGATAAAATAACGCCCGAATTTCCTCTTGCACCACGAAGTGCGCCTTTTGAAACCGCTTCCGTGATATCTGCAACTTTATTACTACGACAAGCGACGAGTTCTTTAACCGCCGATTGTATCGTTAACGACATATTTGTTCCCGTATCTCCGTCTGGCACGGGGAATACGTTAAGTGCGTCAATATTTGCTCTGTTTGCTTCCAAAAGTTTTGCCGCAGTCAAAATCATTGACTTAAGCATTGCTCCGTTTATACTTTTATGCATATATATCTCCTGCCTTAAAAGGCATAAATTCTAAAATTATTCTGTTTAACTTTTTACGCCCATTACGTTAACGTTAATGGTGTCCACTATCATACCGGTAAAACGCTCTACCTTATACTTAACAGATTCTTTAAGTGCTTCAACAACAGCCTTAATAGATACGCCGTATTTAACAACGACTGATAAGTCTATAAATATTCTGTCGCCAGCAGAACGAACGCGCACGCCTTTTACTTCGTGCCCGTAGGTTATAAACGAAACGACTGAATCTATTAAACTTTTCGGCGTAAATTCAACGATTCCATAACAATCCATAGCGACGTGTGATACGTAGCGCCCTACCGTTTTGTTTGATATTGATATTCTGCCGTAGATGTTATTTGTTTTTACAGACATAGTAACCTCACTTTAAACAGTATAATTATTTTACTATATTTAAGACTATTTTGCAACACTTTAATTGAAATAAATAAAAATTTTTGTCCACACACAAAATTTTTTAATTAAAATTTTATAAATCTACCCTTTATTTTGTTGCTTTTTACAAGATAATATGGTAGAGTATTTGTTGTTAATAATGAAATAATCCAAAAGCGGAGGATAGAAATATGAGTAGAGTATGTAGTGTTTGTGGTAAAGGTAAACTTTCAGGTAATCTCGTTAGCCACTCAAACCGTAAAACCCCTAAGCTTTATGAAGCAAATCTTCAAAAAGTAAGCGTTAAAAAGGAAAACGGTACGGTTGCTAAAGAATACGTTTGTACCAGATGCTTAAAGAGCGGAAAAGTTGAAAGAGCGTAATTTTTTGCGTAAAATTTAAGCCACCTTTCAGGTGGCTTTTCTTTTGTTTTAAATTATATTTTTGCGGGCGTATCACCCGCTTTTTTTATTCGTAAATTCCTGTAGATAAATACCTTTCCCCACTATCTGGCAATAGGGCAACTATAACCTTATCTTTATTTTCTTCTCTTTTAGCAATCTCTATCGCAACCGATAGTACAGCCCCTGAAGAAATGCCAACGAGTAATCCTTCTTTTCTACACAATTCTTTTGTCCAAAAAAATGCCTGCTCATCGGTTGTGGTAAGTATCTCGTCACAAACGTTTTTATCAAAATTCTCGGGAACAAAATTTGCGCCTATTCCCTGTATTTTATGTACGCCAAATTCCCCTTTGCTAAGCATAGGCGAATTTGCAGGCTCAACCGCAACAACTTTTATAAGTTCGTTTTGTTCTTTCAAATACTTGCCCGTTCCGGTTAAAGTTCCGCCTGTGCCGACGCCCGCCAAAAAATAATCAACCTTTCCGTCGGTATCTGCCCAAATTTCAGGCCCTGTTGTTAAATAATGCGCTTTTATATTTGCGGGATTATCGAATTGACCTAAAATTATACTGTTAGGGGTGTTTTCTTGTATCTCTTTAGCCTTATTTATAGCCCCTTGCATACCTAGTGCACCATCGGTTAAAACAACTTCTGCACCGTATGCTTTTAATAATGCTATTCTTTCTTTACTCATGGTGTCGGGCATAGTTAAAATAACCTTATAACCCCTTGATATTCCAACTGCCGACATAGCGATACCCGTGTTCCCACTAGTAGGTTCAATTAGCGTTCCGCCAGCACCTATAAGTCCATTTTCTTCGGCGTCTTTAATCATAAATAAACCCGCTCTATCTTTTGAACTACCAGCAGGGTTAAACTTTTCAATTTTAACTAATATTTTAGCAAAAAGCCCTTGTTCTTTTTCAATATTAACCAACTCTAATAGCGGTGTTTTTCCTATCAATTCATCTATACCACGATATATTTTCATAGATTTTCCCCTTTCAACTTAAAGTTTTTCTTTTAGCGCTTTTAAGGCTCTATATCTATGACTTATGGTATTTTTCTTTTCGGCGGGAGCAATCCCCAAACACTCGTTCAAATCGTCGCTAAAAAACAGCGGGTCGTAACCAAAACCGTTTTCACCGTAACAAGTGTCTAAAATGCGCCCGTGAGTTTCACCCGTTGCCGTAATAATTTCACCGTTAGGTTTATAAAAAACCATACAACAAACAAACTTTGCCTTTCTATTTTCAACGCCTTTCATCTTTTCTAATAAAAGTTCGTTATTATGACTGTCAACGCCGTCACCTGCGTATCTCGCACTATATATCCCTGGCTCTCCGTTTAGCGCATCAACGCATATACCGCTATCATCTGCAAGGGCGGGTAAATTTAAGGCGTTAGCAACCGATTTTGCCTTTATTAAGGCGTTTTCATAAAAAGTTGAGCCATTTTCTTCTATTTCAAAATCAAACCCTAAATCCTTATAACCAACAACTTCAAACTCGGGAAGCATTTCTGATATTTCTCTTATTTTATGCTTGTTTCCACTAGCCAAAACTATTCTTTGTTTTTCCATTATTTATCACCTTTATACGGAAGTTCGTAGGCTAAATCAACGAAGTTTTCCGCAGTTAAATTTTCCCCACGAACGGTTAGCTTTATCTCACAATTATTTAGCGCAGTTTCCACGTCCGCACGACTCATTTTGTAAGTGTTCATTATATTATTTACAAGCATTTTTCTTCTGCTTGAAAAGGCGCAACGCACTAAGTTTCTAACCCTTTCAAAATCAACGCCCGCAAACTTTTGTGCATCCATTACTATCTTTACGACAGCCGAATCAACGTTTGGCGCAGGAGTAAATTTTTCTCTCGGCACACGCATAACAACCTTTGCACTACCACGCAAGTTTATCGCAACGGTTATCGCACCGTAATCGGAAGTACTTTCTTTAGATGCTAGCCTATACGCAACTTCTTCTTGCACCATTATGACCATTGCTTTGATTTTTTGCGAATTTTCTAAAAACCGCATAATTATCGGCGTGGTTATATAGTAAGGCAAATTTGCAACCATTATATATTCTTCGCCAAGTTTATTTTCAATATCAATTAAGGTTTGTTTCATAACGTCGCCAAACACTATTTCGACGTTATCGTATTCAGCGAGAGTTCTTATATGAGCCTCTTTTGCTGCTGCAAGATCTTTTTCAAGTTCAGCGATTTTGCTGTCCTTTTCATCAACCACTGTTTCTTCAGCAGTTTCAACTACTTCTTGTTCTTTATCTGTATT
>JAGCIP010000215.1 GCA_017648525.1 Clostridia bacterium | reverse complement strand
GTATGAAACAACGTATCGGTATCGCAATGGCACTTATTGGCAACCCCGAACTTCTCGTTTTAGACGAACCGATTAACGGACTTGACGCAGACGGTATGCGCATTATGAGAGAAATTTTCGTAGATTTATCTAAAAAAGGCGTAACGATGGTAATTACTTCACACATTTTGGGCGAGCTTGAAAAGGTTGCTACCCATTACGGTATCGTTCGTGGTGGTAAAATGATTGCCGAAATGTCGGCGGAAGAACTTGAAAACAGTTGCCGTACTTTCATTTCTATCGGCGTGGCGAAAAAAGATATTGCAAAGGCTCTTTTAATGCGTAAATATATACGTGTAGAAGAAGACGAAAACGGTTATATCCGTATTTACGATAATACTTCCCCTGAAGAAATCGTTTCTTATCTATATAAAGAAGGCGTTTTAATCAACGAAATCAAAACGGATAAAATCGGACTTGAAGAATATTATATCGACCTTATGAAAGGCAAAGGAGCAAGATAATATGGAAAAGACCTTTGAAAAAAACACTTTTACAAAAAGATTAAAAAGTATGCTTAAAGTTGATACGAGAAGATTGTTTATCAGCCCTTTCTTTTATATAATGGTTGGTATTGCATTTGTTGTGCCTATTCTTATTCTCGTAATGACGACTATGATGGACGGCACGGTATCGACAAATCCCCAAACGGGACAAGAAACGGTTATTCACGGGTTTGATTACGTTTGGCAAATCCTTGGCTCGGTAAGTTCTTCAGGTGGAAGCGAACAAGCAGGTATGAGTATGGATTTAGTTTCTATGTGCAATATCAATATGATGTATTTTGCGATTGCAGTTCTCGTTTGCGTGTTCGTCTGTGATGATTTTAGAAGCGGTTATGCAAAAAACCTTTTTACCGTTCGCGCTAAAAAGACCGACTACGTTATTTCTAAAACGATTGTAAGTTCTATCGGTGGCGGAGCAATGATTTTAGCGTTTGTCCTTGGCTCTATTATAGGTGGGGCTATTGCAAGCCTTTCTTTTGAAATGGTTGGTTTTAACGCTTTTAATTTGATTTGCTCAATAATTTCAAAAGTTTTACTCGTGCCGATTTTCGTTTCTATATTCTTGACGATGAGCGTTATCGGTAAACAAAAATCTTGGCTTGCTATATGTTTATCTCTCGGCGTGGGTATGTTCTTGTTTATGGTCATTTCTATCGCAAGTCCACTCGACGCAGGAATTATTCATATAATCTTGTGTTCAGTTGGTAGCATAGGTTTTGCCGTAGGTATGGGCGCAATAAGCAACGCAGTATTAAAGAAAACAAGTTTAGTGTAAGAAAATCGGGCGTAAAAACGTCCGATTTTTGATAAAAAGCCGATATTTACAAAACCTTTACAAAACCTTATCAAACTGCTTACAGAATTTTAGCGAAAGTTAAACATCGTATGCGTATAATATGGGTACAAAGTTAAACAAAACAAGGAGATAAAATTATGACAACTGAAATAAAAACGATTGAAAGAATACGTGCAAGCTATACGGAAAAAGAAATCACTAAATTCGACGAATTAAAAGAGCTTGATAAAAAGGTAAAACGCCCTGCGCAAATTTTTGCGTACGTTTACGGCTCACTTTCTTCACTCGTGCTTGGCACGGGTATGAGTTTAGCAATGAAAGTAATCGGCAATAGTATGGCGCTCGGCATTGGTATCGGTCTTGTTGGGATTGCGCTTACCCTTACCACGTATCCTATTTTTAAGGCTATATTAAAGAGAAGAAAAAACAAATATGCACCGAAAATTTTTGAACTCTCTGACAGTTTATTAAATAAATAAAACGAAAAAATATTTTAAGGAGATTTTAATTATGGGAATCAAAAAGTTTTTTAAGGACGCATTTGCTGATATGAAGGCAAGCACGAAAGCGCAACACGAAGTAGATAAGGCTAATTTTGCCGCCGTTAAAGCGGAATCCAAGGCACAATGGGAAGAAGCAAAAATGAGCCCTAAAGCGCGTCAAGCAAAAATGCAAGAAGAACGTGAAAAGCAAATTGAAAAAGCAAACGAAAGAAAGGCTGCCGCTGACGAACGTATTAAAAAAGCGCAAGAATCTAAATAATGATGTGAAACCCGATGAAAAGTCGCGTTTTTAACCTTTTAAGATTGTTTGTTTTTGTTTTTTCCCTTGTCATCTCCTGCTTTACTTAAACAAACAGTTCACTCGTCTAGACACAACAACAAAAAAGGATAACCGCTTTGGGTTACCCTTTTTTGTTGGCGCGCCGTAAGAGATTCGAACTCCTGGCCTTCGGTTCCGTAGACCGACGCTCTATCCAGCTGAGCTAACGGCGCATTTGTAGGCTGTCTTTTGTGACAGCCTACTTATTATATGATAATTTTTTTTATTTGTCAAACTATTATTTGTCGTTTTTTATAAACTCGCAAATTTTTTCGGCAATAAGACTATGTCCTTTGTCGTTAGGATGAAGTCCATCTACAAAATATTCACTTGCACCTACCCCTTGGGTTATACTATCGCCCAAAAACGCAATTTTCATCCTATTTCAAAACCGCCTTAATTCTTCTTACACCGCCTGCTGAACTTTCTTCTTTCTTAATAACAAAAGTTCCTAAATCACCGGTATTCTTAACGTGCGGGCCACCGCAAATTTGCTTATCTACGCCGTCAATGGTATAAATCGTAACAATTTGGTCGTCGCTATCGGCGTTAAACACACCGTATGCACCTTGTTCAACAGCCGTTTTATATGCAACTTCGGTCTTTACAACGTCAATCTTTTTTGCAATAACGTCATTGACGAAAGTTTCAAGTTCCTTTAATTCTTCTTCGGTCATCTTGTGGTCTAAGTTAAAGTCGAAACGCAATCTTTCTTCAGTAATATTAGACCCCTTTTGCACCGTTTGTGTGCCGAACATTTTACGAAGTCCTGCAAGCATAATATGAGTTGCGGTGTGATATGCGGTCGTCTTTTCAGTTTGTTCGGTAAGTCCACCCTTTGCGTTTTGCGCTTGTG
>JAGCIP010000214.1 GCA_017648525.1 Clostridia bacterium | reverse complement strand
TTGGTTTCGATTGCTTCTTTCATTGCCCAGTAAATCTTTTCTATCTTGTCGTAAGGCGCAATGGTGTCCATAGTTCCAAACATTTGCGGAATATCCATCATGTGCCCCGGGTAGAAGAAGGTAATTTTTTCTTTCCACCACTTTTCACCGTATTCGCTACCCAAGTCTTCCGCTCCGTATTTTGCAAAGGTGTCAAGCAAAATCTTTTCTTCAACGTCAACGAGTTCTTTTACCCCTTCGTAAGCGATATTCATAAATGCGCCGGGTTTTGCAACGCCAACGATTTTCTTAATCAAACTTGCAGTTTCAGCTTCGTCGTAAAGACGCATAACAGACGGCTTAAATTTTTGTAATACTTCTTTGCTTGCCTTAAACGCAGAAGTCATATCCTTGAATAAGAAACCACGGAAACGGCGAACTTCGGGCTGTTCGTAAATTCTAAGTTGCGCCTTGGTGATAACGCCAAGCGTACCTTCAGAGCCGATAAAGATTTGGTTTAGGTCAGGACCCGCTGCGTGTTTTGGGGTTGCCGAAGTGTTGATAATGTCGCCGTTAGGAAGAACTATTTCCATTTGGAGAACCATATCGTCAATCTTTCCGTACTTGGTCGAAACAACGCCGATACCCCTATGCGCCAAGAAACCACCGACAGTTGAACAGGTTAACGACGACGGATAGTGCATGGTTGCATAACCCTTTTCGTTTGCAGCCCACTCTATATGCTTATAAATTGCACCCGTGCCACACTCAATGTACATACTTTCGGTATTTACTTCGTAAATTTTGTTCATACGCTTGGTGTCAAGCAAAATTCCACCGCTTACGGGAATTGCACCACCTTGAGAGCCTGCGCCACCGCCCCAAGTGGTTACGGGAATTTTATAATAGTTTGCTATCTTTAAGACTTTTGAAGTTTCTTGTGCGTCTTTAGGTGCAACTATAAAGTCTGCCTCAGGCATTCTTCTTCCCCTGTCAACCCACATTCTTGAAAGCCAGAAAAAGTCTGCACTGTGCGTTACTTTGTCAATCTCTTTTACCGAGCAGTTTTCTCTGCCAACGGCGTCTTCAAGTTCGGTTAAAACTTGTGTAAATAAAAATTCGTTCATTTGCCACTCCTTGTGAAAAATATTTTTATTATTTTTTATATAGTTTTATTGTATTGTAACATAAATGAAAATCTTTTTCAAGTATTTTGTTATAATTTAAAAATTTTTTGCGTTTTTTACGATTGACATTTCGTTAGTGATATGCTATACTTTGAATATGAAAATTATTTTCAAAAAAACACGGAAATATTGAAAATATGATTAAGACTTTATTGAATATTAAAATTCATTACGACACCTTTACTAAAAGCGAAAAAAAGATAGCGGATTTCTTGATGAAAAACCCTAATTCTATTCTTCCTTTGCACATTACCGAACTTGCAAATAGTTGCGGGGCTAGCCAAGCGACCATAGTGCGCTTTGCAAGAAGACTTGGGTTTGAGGGCTATCAACAGTTAAAAATCGCCATAGCGCAAGACACCTCTAGGCACCCCATTAACGAAAACATTTCCCAAAACGACCAAGCGGGCGAGATTTTTCAAAAGGTTTGCACGGACATTTATTGTTCTTTGGAAAAAACTAAAAATGCAATCGACTTTGACAGTTTGGAAAAATGTTGTAACGCAATTCTTTCGGCAGAAAATATTATCGTTTGCGGGCTTGGTAATTCTGCGTCGGTTGCATTAGACGCATCTCACAAGATTTTTAGGCTAGGCTTAAATGCACACGCATACACAGACAATCATATGCAAGCAATAGCAACCGCTCACACCACCAAAAACAGCGTGGTAATAGGCATTTCTCACTCCGGCTCATCTCGAGATATCGTTCAAGCCTTACAAATGGCAAAAAGGAACGGTGCAACCACTATTGCAATCACTAATTTTGGAAAATCACCCATAGATAAGGTTGCAGATATTATTCTCCACACCGTTTCAGACGAAACTAATTATCGAATTTTAGGTTTAAGTTCAAGAATATCGCAACTTGCTATTATTGATACTATATATTCAGTTTTAGTATGTCGAATTGACAATATTAACGAAAGAATATCCCAAACCGAATTAGCCTTACAACCCAAAAAGGTGTAAAAAATATTAAAAAGCAAAAAAGACAACCTGTGCGGTTGTCCTTTTTTATGGTGCGAGCAAAGGGACTTTCGCCTGTGCGACCTACCCGATAAACAGTGGGTGTCCACTGTTTAGTCCTACGGACAAATTGCTTACGCAATTTTCTCCATATTCCAGCCCCTTTGTCTTTTTATACCACAAAAAAAAGACAACCTGTGCGGTTGTCCTTTTTTTATGGTGCGAGCAAAGGGACTTGAACCCCCACGGTCTCCCACTAGATCCTAAGTCT
>JAGCIP010000022.1 GCA_017648525.1 Clostridia bacterium | reverse complement strand
CTATATACGTAACTTAAATCTTTGACGCTAATTTGCATAATTCTTCACCTAATGCGCTTTCACCCAGCGGATTTCCACTAATCTTAACGCCGTGTTTTTCAAGTTTTTCTTTTATGAGAGAGGTAACGGTCAACTCTAACCCCAACTCGCTAAGTTTGTCTTTTTGATTAAAAATTTCTTCGGGCGTGCCGGAAAGCGCAACGTTACCGACGATCAAAACGATAACACTATCCGCTTCTATCACTTCTTCCATATAGTGAGTGATGGTAATAACGGTAACGCCGTTTTCATGGTTTAGTTTTTTCACCACCGCCAAAACCTCTTCTCTACCTTGCGGGTCGAGCATAGCGGTGGATTCGTCAAGTACTAAAATTTGCGGTTTTAAGGCTAAAACGCCCGCAATCGCAATCCTTTGCTTTTGTCCGCCAGAAATTCTACTCGGCGAAGAATGGCGAAATTTTTGCATACCCACCGCCGACAAAGCAAACTCTATTCTTTCCCCTATTTCTTCCCTATTAATACCTAGGTTTTCAGGGCCGAAAGCAATATCGTCTTCAACGATAGACGCAACCAACTGGTTATCGGGATTTTGGAAAACTACGCCCACACGTTTTCTAATTTCAAACTCGTTCTTTTTATCTGCAGACGAAAGCCCGTCCACGAAAATTTCTCCGCAGTCGGGTTTGATAAGTCCGTTAAAGAGTTTAGCGAGAGTAGACTTTCCACTTCCGTTGCGCCCTATAACAGCTATATATTCTCCCGCAGAAACTTCAAGCGAGAGATTTTCTAAAACGTTTTTCTTTTTGTCGTAAGAAAAACTTACCTTGTCAAGTGATAAAATTGCCATAATTCTCCTTAATCAATTACTTATTATACCAAACCGAACGCATTTTTACAAGCAAACTCATAGCAAAAGGCAAGAATAATTTACAACCGCATAATAGAGCGCATACGCCAGCGGGTAGGCGTTCGTGTAAGCGTGCGGGCGTAAGTTATAATAAATATAATAAAATTATTATAAGAGAAAAAACAAAAAACTATTGACTTAACGACGGGCGAAGTGTATAATATTCGTTGTGAAAAAAACATTATAATCTCACTGGAGGAATAATAAATGAAGAAAATGACTATTGACGGCAATACCGCCGCCAGCCACGTAGCCTACGCCTTCTCGGAAGTAGCGGCTATCTTCCCGATAACCCCGTCTTCTCCTATGGCAGAAGTTGCCGACGAATGGGCGGCTAATGGCAGAGTTAACATGTTCGGTCAAAAACTCCGCATTGCAGAAATGCAATCAGAGGCAGGTGCGGCAGGTGCTGTACACGGCTCACTCGTAGCAGGCGCACTCACCACTACTTACACCGCAAGCCAAGGCTTGCTCCTTATGATTCCGAATATGTATAAAATCGCGGGCGAACTTCTCCCCACGGTTATCCACGTAAGCGCAAGAGCATTAGCAGCACACGCACTTAACATTTTCGGCGACCACGCAGACGTTATGGCTTGCCGTCAAACGGGTTTTGCAATGATAGCAAGCAACTCTGTACAAGAAGTTATGGACCTTGCTCTCGTTTCTCACCTTTCAACCTTAAAGGCAAAAGTTCCTTTCTTGCATTTCTTCGACGGTTTTAGAACCAGCCACGAAGTAAGCAAGATTGACGCTATTGACTACGAAGAAATGAAAGAACTCGTTGATATGAAAGACATTGAAGATTTCCGTGCACGTGCACTTAACCCTGAACACCCCGTTCAAAAGGGTACTGCACAAAACTCGGACATCTACTTCCAAAACAGAGAAACCGCAAACAAATACTACAACGCAACCCCCGCAATCGTTCAAGAAATGATGGACAAGGTAAACAAACTTACCGGCAGAAACTATCACTTGTTCGACTACGTTGGCGCACCTGATGCTGAAAACGTTGTTGTTTTAATGGGTAGCGGTGCAGACGCTGTTGAAGAAACCATCAACAAGATGAACGCAGAAGGTCATAAGGTTGGCTTGCTTAAAGTTAGACTTTATCGTCCGTTCGCTATCGATTATTTCGTAAACGCACTTCCCAAAACCGTTAAAAAGATTGCAGTTCTCGATAGAACTAAAGAAGCAGGCTCTCTTGGTGAACCTTTATATCTCGACGTATGTTCTGCGCTCCTTGAAAAAGGCATGACCGACATCAAGGTTGTTGGCGGTAGATACGGTTTAGGTAGCAAAGAATTCAATCCGTCAATGATTTACTCTGTTTATAAAAATCTTGAACAGGCTGAACCTAAGAACCACTTCACCGTTGGTATTTACGACGATTTGACCAACACTTCGCTTGACTTTAGCGAAAAGTACGACGCTGCTCCCGCTGGAACTATTTCTTGTAAGTTCTGGGGTTTAGGCTCTGACGGTACGGTTGGCGCAAACAAGAACTCTATTAAGATTATCGGCGACCACACCGACAAGTACGTTCAAGGTTATTTCTTCTACGACTCTAAAAAGTCGGGCGGTATAACCGTTTCTCACTTGCGTTTCGGCGACACGCCTATTCAATCTGCATATTTAATCGACGCTGCGGACTTCGTTCAATGCTCTAACCCGTCTTACATTACTCGTTACAATATGACGGGCGACATTAAGGAAAACGGTACTTTCCTTTTCAACACTTCTGCTAAAACGGCTAGTGAATTAGAAGAAGTACTCCCCGCATCAGTTAAACAAGATATCGCTAAAAAGAATATTAACCTTTACGTTATAGACGCTATTAAGATTGCTGCTGAACTTGGTCTCCGTGGTAGAACTAACACCATCTTACAATCTGCTTTCTTTAAGGTTGCAAACATTATTCCTTACGCAGACGCTGTTGAATATATGAAGAAGATGGCTTATAAGTCTTTCGCTAAAAAAGGCGACGCTATCGTTCAAATGAACTACAACGCAATCGATTCTGCAGAAGCAAACCTTATTAAGATTGAAGTTCCCGCATCTTGGAAAGACGCTAAAGACGGCGCTCCTATGGCAGAAGTTGCTGACAACAAGTATTTCAAAGATATCGTTCATCCTATTCTTGTTCTTGAAGGCGACAAACTTCCGTCTTCTGCATTTGAACCGGACGGCACCGTTCCCACGGGTACTACTAAGTACGAAAAACGTGGCGTTGCAGTTAACGTTCCTAAGTGGGATGCTACTAAGTGTATTCAATGTAACCAATGTGCGTTCGTATGTCCGCACGCTTGTATTAGACCTGCGGTAGTTGCAGAAGGCGCAGATAAACCTGCATCTTTCGTTACCAAGGCTATGACAGGCAACAAAGGTTACGAATACAGAATTCAAGTTTCTCCGCTCGACTGTATGGGTTGTGGCGTTTGTGCTGACATTTGCCCTGCAAAAGAAAAGGCACTCACAATGGTACCTTTCGGCACAATAGCAAACGAAGAAACCGTAAACTACGAATATAGCGAAAACTTACCCGAAGTTAACGTATCTGCTTGCCCCGGTTGCAAACCCTCTACCGTAAAAGGTAGTCAATTCAACAAACCGTTGTTCGAATTCTCAGGCGCTTGCGCAGGTTGTGGCGAAACTCCTTACGTTAAGGTTGTAACCCAACTTTTCGGCGACAGAATGATAGTTGCAAACGCAACGGGTTGTTCTTCTATTTACGGTGGCTCTGCCCCCACCTGTCCTTACACCACTAACAAAGAAGGCAAAGGACCTGCTTGGGCAAACAGTTTATTTGAAGATAACGCTGAATTCGGTTATGGTATGAACTTAGCAGTTTCTGCTCGTCGTGCTAAAATCGAAGAAGATATGCGTGCTACTTTCGACAGCGTAAACGAAAAGACTAACGCAGCGTTCTCTGCTTGGCTTAGCGACAAAGACGACGCTGAAAAATCTAAAGTTGCCGCTGAAATGGTTAAAGAAGCACTCAAAACCGAAACGGCAGAAGGTCTTGACTATATTAAAGGCAACCTTGACTGCTTGGTTAAACCGTCAATCTGGATTTTCGGTGGCGACGGTTGGGCTTACGATATCGGTTACGGTGGTCTTGACCACGTTCTTGCAAGCGGTGAAAACGTTAATATCTTAGTATTAGATACCGAAGTTTACTCTAACACGGGTGGACAAGCAAGTAAGGCAACGCCTACCGGCTCTATCGCTAAATTTGCCGCTGCTGGTAAGAGAGTTAAGAAAAAAGACCTTGGTATGATGGCTATGAGTTACGGCTACGTTTACGTTGCACAATGCTCAATGGGCTCTAACAAGCAACAACTCTTGAACGCTCTTATTGAAGCAGAAAAATACGACGGTCCGTCACTCATCATCTGTTATGCACCTTGTATTAACCACGGTATCAATATGATGAAGTCGCAAGACGAAGAAAAGAAAGCAGTTGATTGCGGTTACTGGCAACTTTACCGTTACAACCCCGCAGTAGAAGAAGGCAAAAATCCCTTTACTCTCGATTCTAAAGAACCGACTGGCGATTACAAAGCGTTCTTGCTTGGCGAAACCAGATACGCATCACTTATGAAAGCACGTCCTGAACTTGCTGAACAACTCTTTGAAAAGACCGAAAAAGACAGTAAAGATAGATTAGCATCTTACAAAAATCTTGCTAAAAACGACTAATCGTAAAGAGTAAAAACCAAATAAAGACAAATTGCGGGTGCGCTTATCGCCCCGCAATTTTTTTATTTGTATATTTTTGCTTGTTAAATTTCAAATTATATAATATAATGTATATATTATGAGAGCAAAAAACATTAAATTATTAAAGAAAATTACCATTATCGTTTTAAGCGTGCTTTTGGGGTTGAGTGCATTGTGCGTCGGTTTTATCGGAGTTATGCGTTTACCCGTTGGCGCTTATTACGGTGCAAGCAAAAAGGAGTTTGAAATCCCAGGTATTAAAGACGGTTTCGTTCCACAAGGCATACATTACGACGACACCGCTCAAAACTACCTTTTTTCCGGCTATACTTCTAATAACACGGCATCTCCCGTTTACGTTACCACAAAGACGGGTGAAATTGTTAAAAGAGTTACCCTTTTAAAAAAGGACGGCTCTGATTATATCGGGCATAGTGGCGGTCTTGCAGTTAAGGGCAATTACCTTTACGTTGCGGGCGGAGAAGATTGTTGTCTTTACGTCTACTCTTACGTTGCCGTTAAAAACGCCGAAAACGGTGCTAAAATAGAATGCCTTGGCACTTTCCCAACCAAAATTGCCGAAAACGACTATATTAAACCCGCTTTCGTTACCGTTGCCGACGGAAAAATTATCGTTGGCGAATTTTACCGTGCTAAATCTAACGATACCCCTGCATCTCACAAGATAACCACTAAGGCGGGCGATTATAACCAAGCGCTTGCGTTAGAATATTATTCCACGACTTCTAACTCGTTGGGCATTGAAACAAACCCCGTTAAGGCTTATTCACTTCCCAACCAAGTTCAAGGTTTAACCGTTAAAAACGATAAAGTTTATCTTTCAATCTCTTGGGGTTTGTCTTTCTCTCACGTGCCTGTTTACGATAAGAGCGCACTCGTTAAAGAAAAAGATATATCCGTCCTTGGCGAAGATATACCCCTTTATTCGTTAGACAGCACTTCTTTTATGCACGAATATAAACTTCCCCCTATGAGTGAAGAACTTATTTTCGTGGGCAGTAAAATGCTCGTTCTAAACGAATCTGCGTCTAACAAACACTTCTTTGGAAAAATTACCGGCGCAAATTGGCTTTATTCTACCGACCTTGATAAATTAAAATAATCATTATATATAATATATAAGATATAAAATTGCTTATAAATCGCATATAAGACCGCCTTTTTTTGCGGTCTTTAATTTTTTTATAAATTTTTTAAAAAAGTAGTGAAAAACACTTTACTTCTTTATCGTGATAAAGTATAATACATATGCTTTAACACTTTATCGTGATAAAGTAAGAAATAAAATATTTTTTAGGAGATAAAAAACTATGAAGAAACTTTTAACCTTATTAGTAACCGCAGTTTTAGCAGTTACGGCAGTATTCGGCTTAACCGCTTGTAACAAGGCAAGCACGGTTGACGTAACCACTAAAACCATTACCGTTGGCTACACCGACTATGCACCTATGAACTACACCGAAGACAACGTATTTATGGGTTTTGACACCGAACTTTCACTTATGGTTTTCAATGCGCTTGGCTATGACGTAAGATTTAAACTTATCGAATGGAGCAACAAGTACGTTGAACTTAACGAAGGCACTATCGATTGCATTTGGAACGGCTTTACTTCTAATGGTGAAGACGACGGCAAGGCAAGAAACACTTTAGTTGACTTCTCTTACAACTATATGCAAAACGCTCAATGTATCTTAAAGAGCAAAACCGCACCTGCTATTACTTCTGCAAGTGATTTAGCAAACAAGTCTGTTGCTTTTGAAAACGGTTCTGGCGGTGAATCTTTAGCAGATTCTTATGCAAAAAACGTTACCCTTATGAAAGTTGGTTGCACCAACCAAATGGAAGCAGTTACCAAACTTAACCAAGGCGCTGCAGATTACGCTATCGTTGATATTATTCTTGCTCAAACCATTATCGCACAAACCGAATATTCTAATCTTGAAATTAACACCGGTATTGAAATTCCCGTTGAATATTACGCAATCGGCTTTAAACTTGACAGCGAACTTACCGCAAAAGTAAACGTTATGCTTGAAGCGTTTGCTAAAACCGGTCAATTACAAGAACTTGCTAACAAATACAACGTTGGCACTATGGTTATTACCGACTTTTCTTCACAAAAATAATTAAAGGATTTCGATTATGAGTTTTATCGAAGTTACGCAAAGCCTCCTCGGGGGCTTTGCCGTTACTTGCTTACTTTTTATATTGACGCTTATACTTTCTCTACCGTTAGGACTTTTAATTTCCTTTTGCACAATGAGTAAATTTAAGCCGTTAAAGTTCGTCTTTAAGATTTTCGTTTGGATTATTAGAGGCGTTCCTTTGATGTTGCAAATTTTTATAATCTACTTTTTGGTACGCACGGCAGACGGAGCAAATTTTTGGGCTAAATTAGACACTTTCTTCTATTTTGAATATGGTGTTCAGTTTGGTAAAAACGGTGCGGGTTTAGGCGCATTTATTGCCGTTTTAATCGCATTTGCTATAAATTACGCTTGCTATTTTTCTGAAATTTTCCGTGGTGGCATTGAATCTATTTCTAAGGGTCAGCACGAAGCGGGCATGGTTTTAGGTTTAACTAAAAAACAAATTTTTTCTAAAATTATTCTTTTGCAAGTTATTAAGCGTATCGTTCCGCCTATGAGCAATGAAATCATCACGCTCGTTAAAGACACCGCTCTTTCTAACTCAATAGGTATCGTAGAAATTATTTTGCAAGCAAAACTATTCACTCAACAGGCTATTTGGCCGTTATTCTACTCGGGCGTTTTCTACTTGATTTTCGTCGGTATTTTAACACTTCTTTTCGGGTATTTGGAAAAGAAATTATCTTACTTTAAGGCGTAGGTGAATTATGGCGTATCTTGAAATTAAAAATTTTAATAAATCTTTCGGTAATACCGAAGTTTTGAAAGGTATTGACCTACAAGTAGAAAAGGGACAAGTGGTTTCTATTATCGGCTCTTCAGGTAGCGGAAAAACTACTTTACTTCGTTGCATCAATTTTTTAGAAACACCAAACTCTGGCGAAATGATTTTGGACGGCGTTTCTTTGATTAACGACCTTTCTAAAAATGATAGCGACGCACTTTTAAGGGAAAAACGCTTGAATTTCGGGCTTGTTTTTCAGTCTTTTAACCTTTTCCCGCAGTATTCGGTTTTGGGGAATATTACCCTTGCTCCTACACTTTTATTGAACGATAAAATCAATAAAAGAAAGCAAAAAGAAGAATACTTAAAAGAAAAAACGAATATTGAAAACGACGCAAAAGCACTTTTAGAAAAGATAGGACTAACCGATAAAGCAAACTCATACCCTTGCGAACTTTCGGGCGGTCAATGTCAGCGTGTAGCAATAGCCCGTGCATTAGCGTTAAAGCCCAAAATTTTGTGTTTTGACGAGCCTACTTCTGCCTTAGACCCAGAACTTACGGGCGAAGTATTAAAGGTTATACGTGCCCTTAAAGACGAAGGAACGACTATGATTATAGTTACTCACGAAATGGGCTTTGCTAAAAACGTTTCAGACAAGGTTGTGTTTATGGCGGACGGCGTTATTGAAGAAGAAGGGGATGCAAAAAGCGTTTTCGATAACCCTAAATCTGAAAAACTTATTCACTTTTTATCAAGCGTAAATAACAAGGACGGTGAGTAATATGAGTGGCGATATCAAAAACAATTACGCCGACCTTTACGACGCAATATTAAAACTTAAAACAAGGGAAGATTGCGAACTGTTTTTTCAAGACCTTTGCACTTATAAAGAACTAGATTCTATGACACAAAGGGTTGTGAGTGCAAAACTGCTTAAAAACGGCGAAACTTACGAACAAATTATTGCAAAAACAGAAATTTCTTCTGCAACTTTATCCCGTGTTTCCCGTTGTGTAAAACACGGTCAAGGCTACAAAAAATTCTTATAAGACGTTATAATTTTTTATAAAACAAACAAATAAAAACCACGAAATGGTCGTACTCATAGGGATTTTTTTGGACAGATAAAAGGATAGCAAAAAATTTTTGCTATCCTTTTCTTTTTGCTTTGCAAAACACACGACCTTTATTTGAAAGTATAGTGTGCTACACTTATTATATTAGTGTTTTAATTTATCATGAAATATTAGAATATTTGTGCAATGTTTTTTTCTCTCAATCGCTGGATTATTAAGGAAACTCCTATGTGAATTGCTTCAACCGAAAATAACTTTTTCTTATTCTTATCATAACATATCAATCCGCCCTGTATCCCCATGTGGGTAGTATCCTTAAAAAATGCAACTTCATCAAAACTATAAAGCTTATTTTTTTGAAAAAGTCTATAAACAATAATATTATCTCCATCGATAACAACATAATTAAAACGCACCCACATATATCCGAAAAAACCTATAATTGCAATTATAGAAAAAGACAAAATTATGCCTATTAAGTTTTCTGTGTTATCCCTATTTATTATACCAAGTACTATACCACCGCACGTTCCGGCAATCGCAAAACCAAGGAAAAACCCCGTTAGAATTTTTGGGGGTCTAGTACGAATAAAGCTTTCATTTGGCATTTTCTTTTCAGCATTTGTCTTGGTTCTCCACAAGAGTGAAAATACAATAGATATTGCTATTGGAATTAGTATGTATTGCATGTTATATCCTCCAAAATAATTAAATAAATTATTATTGATAAACCAAAGCAAAAATCCCTATGGGAAGAGCAGTAAGATTTTCGTGGTTTTTTCTTTTTACTGTATTTTTATATAAATTCTATTGATATTCCGCATTTTTTTGCGTAAGTTACCGTGTTTGCCGTTCCGCCCGTTTTTTTGGTTAAATGCGCTAACAAAATTGATGCGTTATCCACCATAAACATATTGCGTTTTTGCATACAATATGGCGTGTACTCTTTGCTGACCATAATAACTTGGTCGGCTTGCCTTAACATACGTGCGTACTCTAATTTTTGCAAAAACGAAAAACTTTTTTGCTGATTCTCACACGGAACGCAAGCGATAATTTTTATGTTTTTATAGGTTTTTTTGAGTTTTTCCACCATTTGAAAACACAGGGTGTCAAACCCAACCGCCATACCTATCAAAAATATTTCTTTTCCGCTTAAAATATAGTCTTCTATCTTTTTTTCAAGGTTTTTCTTGTTAAAATTTATAGGTAATTGTCTATGTCCTGTAAATGCTACTGCTTTTTCCCTATCAATAATTATATTTTCCATCATAGCGGGTTTTTTCTTTCCTTTCCATTTCCACGTGGGTATTTACTTGCTGTCTTTTCTATTTTTTCTATCTCTACTAAGGTTCTAACCGCACCTGATAAATCGCAATTAAAAACGCTTTTTATCTTTCCGCCTAAAATTTTAACTGCGTTTTTTGCTTCTAAAACTTCTTCTTCTGCATTTCCCTTAAACGCATAAAATTTTCCACCAACCTTTACAAACGGCATACAATATTCACACAAAGTATTTAACCTTGCAACCGCTCTTGCAGAACAAGCGTCAAATTTCTCTCTAAATTCTTCACGTTTTGCTAAATCTTCTGCTCGTCCGTTTATTACTTTTACACCGTTTAAATTTAAGTTATCAACAACTGCTTGTAAAAATTCACACTTCTTTCCCGTCGCTTCAACAAGCGTTACGTTAATATCTTCTTTAAGTATCTTTATAGGTATAGCAGGAAATCCACCGCCAGAACCTATATCGATAAGATTTTCACAGTTTAACTTATCAACAAATAAAAGACTATCAACAAAATGTTTTAAATACACTTCATTTTTTTCCGTGATTGCCGTTATATTAAATTTATCGTTATACTCAATTAAAAGACGGTAGTATTTATCAAATAATTCGAGTTGTTTTTCGGTAACTTTTATACCAAAAGAATTAAATAACTTTTCCATAATTTAAGTATATCACAATAAAATAAATTTAACAAACAAAATTTTTACTAACTTTAATTTTGTTAAAAGTTAATTTAAAGTAGATAAGTTTGTTGAATAAAATATTTTCCTATTTTTTTAATAAATTTTAGTTAATATTTTTATAAATTTTATAATTTTTACTTAAAAAATAGATTTTTTTATTAACTACCATAAACAATTTAAAATAATTTTTAACAACTATTTTACAATTCATCAACCACGCTTTTATTATGAGAACACTATCAAATTTTACATTTTCAACAATTCTACAAGACCTACTAATAATACGACTATTTAAAAAATTTAAATAATAAATAACATAACAAGTCGTTCACGCCTGCGTGTGTAACTAAAAAAATTTTTATTAAATTAACTTTATAAAATAGCCGTCAAAAAAGCAAAAGTCCTTGATTTTTCCGTCAATATGATATATAATATATTATATATCAAAAAATTTAAGAAATCTCACTCGTTAAGGAGAAAATATATGAAACTTATATGCGACGGTCTTGATTTATCAGATGCTGTGTTAAAGGTTAGCAAAGCCCTTTCCGTAAAGGCAAGTAATCCCATTTTAGAAGGTATTAAAATTACAGCAAAAGGCGATACTTTAACTTTACTTGCTACCGATACTGAATTAACTATTGAAAAAACTATTAGAGCAGACGTTTTGATGGAAGGTGAAACCGTTGTTGTTGGTAAGTATTTCGTTGATTTTGCAAAAAAACTTGAAAAAGAACAAGTTGAACTTTGCAGACTTTATGACGGCGGTTTACAAATAAAATATTCTGATAGTGAAAGTGAATTACAGGTATTCCCCGCTGAAAACTTCCCTAAAATTGAAAAAGAAGATGAGAGTGCGTATTTTGAAATGACTCAAGCGGATTTTAAGGATATCGTTGAAAAAACGGTTTTTGCATGTTCAACCGACGATAGTAGACCGATACTCAAGGGCGTTTTATTTGAAATGGTTGGCGAAACCTTAACTTGCGTTGCATTAGACGGTTTTAGAATGGCAGTAGTTAAAAAGCAAATTAAGAGCAGTAAGGATATGAAAGTTGTTATTCCTGCTCGTGCCTTAAACGAAATTATTAGAATTTTAGATAAAGATGAAAATCTATTAAAAGTTGTTTTACAAAACAAGACCTTACTTGTAGAAGTTGAAAACACCACGTTATTTTCAAGACTTATTGAAGGTGAATTCGTTAAATATAACCATATTCTCCCCAACTCTTTTGAAAATACTGTAACCGTAAATAAACAAGCGTTATTAAATAGTATAGAAAGAGCATCAATCGTAGTTCGTTCTGATAGATATAACGTAATAAAAATGGACATTAGAGATGATGGAATGACAATTTCATCTAAATCAGAAGTAGGAAACGTTAACGAAAACGTGCCTGTAAACTTAACGGGAAAAGACATTTCAATAGCGTTTAACGGTAAATATTTGGCAGATTATCTAAAAATATCGGGTGAAGAATTTATAATGCTAAATTTAAATTCACCGATAGACCCGTGTATTTTAACGTCGGTTGGTAGTGAAGGATTCTTATATTTACTACTTCCGGTTAGAATAAACGCTTAAAATAATTGACAAAACAAAAAAATATCTATACAATAGTATAGCAATTAAAATAAAAGTAAGTTTTAGCAAATAAAGGAGATATATTATGAAACAGACTTATCAACCCAAGAAAAGACAAAGAAGTAAAGTACACGGGTTTAGAAAAAGAATGAAAACCAAAACTGGTAGAAACGTGTTAAAGAGACGTCGTAATAAAGGTCGTCATAAACTTTCTGCATAAAAGGAAAAGTAAATGACCTTTGATTACAGGTTAAAAAAAGAAAAAGATTTCAACCTGGTATTTAACAAGGGCAAGAGATTATATTCGTCTTGTCTGACGGTTATATATTTTCCGTCAAAAGAAATAAAGGCTGGCTTTGCTGTAAGTAAAAAGCACGGGTCAAGCGTTAAAAGGAATAGAATTAAACGCCTTTTAAGGGAATCTTTTAGAAGTTTTTTGCCCGAATTTGGGCAAAACTTCTTTTTTGTTTTTATACCAAAGGTAAATAACGAGTACACGCTTGATGAATTTAAGAAGAATATGGGATATCTTTTTAAAAAAGGCGGATTTATTTAATGTTGAAGTTTTTAAGCGTTAAGGCTATAAGATTTTATCAAAAATATTTATCTCGTGGAACGTGTATGTATTTCCCAAGTTGTTCTGAGTATACGTTAGAGGCGATTTTAAAGCACGGCTTTTTGGTCGGGTGCTTTTTGGGTATTAAAAGGATATTTAGATGTACGCCTTGGTGTAAGGGGGGATACGACCCTGTTCCTGATAAAAAAAGTGTAGTAAAGTGGGTATTTTAAATGGGAATTATTAATTTTACCGCGCCGATTTCTGGCAATTTTTTAGTTAATATTATTATTTGGCTTGTTTCAATAAGTTCGTCTATTGCGGTTGGTATAGTTTTATTTACCGTAATATTAAAACTTATTACCTTGCCGTTTGATTACGCATCAAGGGCGTCTATGCGTAAAAATACTCTTAAAATGGAACAAATGCGCCCAGAACTTGAAAAATTACAAAAACAATATGCCGATAATAAAGACCTTTATAATCAAAAAATGATGGCTCTTTATAAAAAGAACGGCTATTCTATGTTTGGCGCTTGTTTGCCAACCATTTTGACTTTGGTTATCTTTATAGTAGCGATTAATGCATTTACCACTTACTCTGCTTATCAAAACAAAATGTATTTTTATAATATGAGTACGGCATATAACCGTGTTGTTTACGAAGGCTTAGAAAGCGACGGTGAATATATCACTCATACTAACGACGCTACCTATAAGTTAGTTGTTAAAGAAAAAGAACTTTACGAACTTGCAAGTGCTAACGGAAACGATTACACTTTTTCTAGCAACGGCGTAAACATAACTGTTAAACTAACCAGCGAAGACGAAAAAAATTATATTAGCGTTAAAACTGAAAAAGGTTACGTTGAATATAAGCACGTTTATCATATAGTTGACGGAAAGTTTACTTATGCAGAATCAAGTGCAGACTATACTGCGCTTGAAATTGTAGATAATTCCCCTGCTAATATTTATAACAATGAGTTGAAAAACGCAAAAGGACAAACTTATTCGGTAGCAAAAGCGGAAAACGCAGAACTTACTGCAAGTGCGTTTTTAGCAGATATTCAAAGCGAAATGAGTGCGAAAGCATATAAGTCGGAAGAAAAAGGTTTCCTTTGGGTTAGAAATATTTGGGTTACCGATAGCCCGCTTAAACACCCCGTTGAAAGCAGTTGGGAAAACTTTAAGACTGCTCATCAATACGACGGGAATAATATAGGTGAAGATAATTATGCAAGACTTATCGCTCACTTAGAAGAAGAAAAAACCGCGCCAAACGGATATTTTATTTTAGTAGTATTGACGGCGGGTCTTTCACTCTTACAACAATTAATAATGACAAAAACGCAAAAGGCGTCAATGGAATTACAAACGGTTGATGGACAAGGCGCACAAACGCAAAAGATTATGACGTGGATGATGCCTATTATGATGGCGGTATTTGCGTTTATGTATACTTCTGCTTTCTCTATTTATATCGTGTTAAGTACGATAATCAGTATGCTTACTACTTTTGGTATTAACTTTATAGTAGATAGAAAGTTTAAGAAAGAAGAAGAAAAAGTTAAAAAAGAAAACGAAACTATTCGTGGTAGAGTTTACACTCCCAAAAAAGAAGAAAAAGAACAAAAGCCCGTTAAAAAGCAAAAAGAAGAACCAAAAGCAGATTTTCTTTCGGGAACGGCGGATAATAAAAAGTCGCATATTCGTGGGCGTATAAAGTAATATAAGGAGAAAAAGAAATGCAGTTTACAGGCAAAACGGTAGAAGAGGCAATAGAATTAGGCTTAAAAGAACTCTCTATCACGGTTGACCAAGCAAAGATTGAAGTTATTGAACAACCGTCAAAAGGACTTTTCGGCAAGGTTAAAGGAAAAGCAGTAGTTGAAATTAGCAAAATTTTATCTGAAGCGGAAAGAACGGTTGAATTCGTTCAAGGCGTTTTAGATATTATGGAATTAAAGGCGGTTGCAGAAATTAAGGAAGACGGCGACGAGTTGGTTATTCTTTTAACTTCTGAAGATTCATCATCTTTAATAGGACACCGTGGAGAAGTTTTAGATGCAATCCAAGCACTTGCAGGCGCTACTGCTAACATAGGTAGAAAAGATTATCGCAAGGTTGTTGTTGATTGTGAAAATTATAGAGATAGGCGTGAAGAAACTCTCGTTAAACTTGCTAAAAAGTTAGAAGAAAAAGCAACCGATATGAGAAGAGAAGTTATTTTAGAGCCTATGAGCCCGTATGAAAGAAGAATTATTCATACCGCACTTGCAGAAAGCCAAACGGTAACCACCAAGAGCGAAGG
>JAGCIP010000213.1 GCA_017648525.1 Clostridia bacterium | reverse complement strand
GTAGCAGTCTTATAGCCATAGCCAGAAGTTACTGATAATACGCTATTGTTAAAGGTTACAACACCATTACTTGTCGTTGATTCAACGTTAACGCCGTCAACAGACATAGTGTAGTTACCAGCAACGCCAACGTTTATTTCAGAACTCGTGCGGTTTAAACCAACTGAAACGTCCGGTAAAAGTTCGTAATCACCTTTTTTAACTTCAACGTTTTCTACGTCTTTGGTATAAGTATACGCTCCGTCGGGTGAAGTTGTTGATACGGTTACGGTAACTAATTCACCAACCGCTTTACCTGAAAGGACTTTATTATTTGCATATTGATATGCTTTAAGGCCCGATTTAATGGTAGCAGTTACTTCACCAGCCTTTATTGGTTGACTGTCTTTAATGAAAGTACCCTCTGCAACGATATTTTCGTTAAGTGCAACGCTTGCAGTTGCGTCAAAAGTATACGTTTCGTATGATTTTGCAACGTATTCTGCAAGACGACCTTTTGGCGTATCTTCTACACCTTTATCAAGTGATTTTTTTGCAACGTATGCTACTGAACGTGCGTTGCTTTCATTGTATTCAACAAAGGTATAGGGGTTTTCCGCATTGTTTTCATCATAAACGTAAGCAAGACCAACGAATTTACGCAAATAGTTATCTTCTTTAATACGAGTGATAACACCCTTGAAACCAACGTATGATTGACCGTCTTCTGCAAGTTCTGCTTTAGTTACTTCCGCAGTAACGTCTACAAGTTTGTCAGAGGTAAGGTTAATAATATGCGCCTTGCCACACGTAGTGCATCCGTCGGTTACGCAATATTTTGCATCATTACCGAACACGTTTGCAGGTGTTAACTTACCCTTATTTACGTCTTGAATATAATCAAGCGGAGCAATTAACATACCATAAGTAAGACCTGCATTTTCATCATAACCTCTTGCGTCAATATAAGAAACGAATCTCAATCCCGCAGAATCGTCATCTACCTTTCTTACTTGTGCGCCACCTATCATTTGATAAGTGTAAGTTGCAGGTTCGCCATCTGCTTTTGCCACTTTGTTCATAAACGGCATTACACCAACAAAGCACGAAAGCACCATTGCAAAGGATAAAACTAACAATAACAAATTTTTTCTAATTTTTGCCATTTTTCATTCCTCCTTAAAACCACACATCAGTCGAGGGCTCAAATATGTCCCATCCACCGATATCGCCGTCACTAAAACGACTCACTTGTAACACGTCTTCGCTTGTAGCAAATAATGTCACCGTTGGGGATTCATAGATTCCCCTGCCATGTATGTTTTTCATACATTACCTCCTTAAATGTTCAAAATATTAAAGCGAATTTTTCCGCTAAATACCACTTTTGATGCGCATATATATACATTATTATATATACGTGCGGTTTTACCCTCTTACAACCCTACAGTTAGGCATATTAACAACTATTTTTTACTGCCTTTCACAACGTTTTTTATACAAAAACAAGTACAATACGCCAAAATACTCTATGGTATTCTACAGTAAAATTATTATAGCACAAGTATTATCACAATTAAATGTCTTATTTTTGCTTGTTGTTTAACTATATTTTGTTTTTTTGCGTTTTTTTGTTTTATTTACTGGTTTCTTTTGGTTTTTCTATTGTTTTTTATTTTTTAAAATAATTAGCGCGGTTTTCTCTTTTATTTGAAAACCGCGCTATATTTGTCACTTTTTTCTTATACTTTCTTTTAGTTTGCGCCTAACTTATATTCAACCAAACCGTCTTTTTCTATCTTTTCTATAATCGTATATTCGCTAACGTCTATTTCCACCCTGAAATCGCCAACGTTTGCCACTTTTAAGGTTATTTCGTCGCCTTCTCTAACCCACTCCACGCTAACTTTGCTACCGTTCCTTGAATAAGAGCCTTTTGCGTAGGTTATTTCCTTATAAGCACTCGGCTTTACTACTATATGCTTATAGTCGCTAACCGCTGGGTTAACACGTATACCCGTTATATACTTTGTAAACCATTGCGTTATGTCACTATACATGTGGTGATTGAGCGACGTTACGGGATATCCGTTTTTGGTCTTTATATCTTCACAGTCTTCAGTCTCGTGAAACCTCTCCCATAAACTCGTTTGACCTTTCTTTACCCATTCACCATAACTCGGATACTTATCGTCTGCTATCATATAATGCGCTAAGTCGCCGTAGCCATAATCACTTAATACGTGGAAGATTAGTCTCGCGCCAAGTATTCCCGTGCGCAATTTGTTTCTGTTTAAGGCTATTAGTTCTACCAAACGTTTTACTGCACGCTCTGCGTCTTCGCCTTTTAATATTCCATATCCCACGAGCATTGCGTATGACGTTTGCGTTTCAAATAGACATAATCTCTTAGGACTTAAAAATTGCTTTTCTATTGCCGTATACAATTCAGCGCTTAACTGCTCTGCATATTTCAACTCTCTTTCACGCCCTAACACTTTATATATTTCTTCGGCTTTTTTGCTTATATTATACCCGATTAACGTGTCGGTAAAGTATAACGGTGTCGTCGGTGAAGGGCTTGCCATTATTTCACACCAGTCCCCAAGCCCGTAACACAAATATCCGTCCGTTCTCTTTGCACTCATATATTGCAAGTATTTATACAAACTGTCGGCGTTTTCTTCTAAAATTACTTTGTCGCCTGTGTATTTATAAACGTAATACGGCACTAACGATATTACACAGTCCCACGCAGGTCCATTACCCCACGCAAAGCCCCAGCCCGTTGTTGGGACTATTCCTGGGAACGCTCCGTCTTCTCTTTGCGCTTTTCTAACGTTGTGCATCCATTGTCTAAGATTGTCCGCACAATCGTGATTTAAAAGCATTTGTTCCACCGAAATACCCACGTCGCCCGTCCATCCGTTCTTCTCTCTATGCGGACAGTCGGTTGGGAAATGGTAAAAGTTAGAAAGCGTTGCGTTCTTACACATTTGTTGCAATTTGTTAATCGTATCGTCCGAACACTCAAACTCTGTAAGCGCATCAAATTTAGTGCTGTATAAGTAAAAAGTCAATAATTCTTCTGTTGCTTGTTCTTCGGTTATTCCTTGAACGTACACGTATTGAAACGAGTGATAAGTGAAACTTGCTAAATGTTCTTCGCAACCTTGACCTTTACATATATATTCGTCAATATGCGCAAACTTCTTGTTTGTACTAGGGTTATACATATTTGCCATATTGATTTTGCCGTCATTTATCACTTCGCCGTATTGCAAAGTGATTTTTTGACCTTTGTCACCGCAAATTTTTATCTTGCACAAACCCGCACTATTATAGCCAAAATCGTATATATATCCGTTTTCACTCTTGAATATCTTTTTAGGCGTTATTTCTCTATATTTTTCTATCGGTGGAATTTTACTTATTCTTTTTTCGCCTTTATCCGTTACCGCATAAACACAGTTTTTCCAACTTGCGTCGTCAAAATCAACGTCTGCCCACCCATCTATTTCTAAACGAGCATCATAATGTTCTCCAAAACGCAAATCGTCAAACGTGATGGGCGATTCTTTCCATTTGAAGGTTTCATCCGCCTCCATTACGATTTTTCCATCTATTTCTAACGAAAGGGCTAACTTTGGCGCACTTCTAAAAGTTGCCTTGTCCATATCCCATGTGTCACCACCCATTGCGTTTTGCATACCGTTACCAAGTATAAAACCAAAGCAGTTTTTTCCTTCTTTTAAATTGACACTCAAATCGTAACAATCATAAAAAATCACGTCGTCTGGATTTGAAACGTAAGGACACAATAACCCCTTTGTTTTTTCTTCCCCATTAACGAACAGACGATAAAAACCCAAGCCCGTAACGTATAATTTCGCTTGTTTGAATTTCGCCAAATTAAAACTTTTTCTTATATACGGTGCATTTACAAATTTTTCCACCGTGCAGTATTCTGTATTTCCGCTAATAAATTTCCCTGATAATATTTCTAGTTTATCGCTCACGTTAGTTCTCCTTTTTTTATGCGTAAGTAAATTATATATCATATTAATTTTATTGTCAATAATAAATAAAAAAAGCGCTCTCTTTTTTTGAACGCCCTTTTTACTTTTATTTTGAACATTTATTATCCTTTTATCATTCCGTATCTTTCTTGCGCTACGTTCATAACGTATTCGCTGTCAGATATAGATGCGATTTCTTCTTGAATTGCACTATATCTACTAATAGTTGCCTCAAGTTCACTCGCTTTTGCTTGGTTTATATTTGAAAGTTTTGCTAAAACACCCGTGTTCAACACGATTAACGCCAAAATAACCGTTATAACAAGCGAATACAAGGTTATGGCTAATCTTCCACTACCGTTCAAACCACGCTTAACTTTTTCGCTTTCTTTTTGTTGATTCATTTCTTGGCGAATTTGGTCTATATCGTCGCCAAATTGCATGGTAGTAGACGTAGGTCTAATATCTTCGTCAACGAAAGCAACCGTTTCTTCAACAGCCGTCGCCACGTCTTCAACAACCGTACGTTCCGCTTCTGCGTATCTATCGTAATTGAGCAATCTGTCAA
This sequence comes from Clostridia bacterium, assembly GCA_017648525.1. GTDB lineage: Bacteria > Bacillota > Clostridia > Christensenellales > Borkfalkiaceae > UBA1259. Next base: position 6,270 of record JAGCIP010000213.1, on the reverse strand, counting down.
GATTTTCTCTTCTTAACTTTTCGTCCGCACTACTGCATTGACCTTTTTGTGACGGGGACACGAATTCTTCGTAACTTGCGGGTCTTTCTAATACCCCCACACCAGCGCCGAAAGCGCTTGCCGTCGTTTCCGTGGTTGAACGTCTAGTCGTTACCATAACTTTTCTCCTATTTTCATATTTTTTCGGCTACACGCAATTTTGCGCTCTTTGCTCTGCCGTTAATTTTTAATTCTTCTTCGCTTGCCACCGTCGGGTGCTTGGTTATGAGATTTATCTCTTTTTTCTTACCACATACACATACGGGCAATCTTTTGTCACATACACAATCGGTTTCTAATTCCTTAAAAGCTTGTTTGACTATTCTATCTTCTAACGAGTGAAAGGTTAATATTGCTATTCGTCCACCAGGTTTTAGCGACCTTGTCATATCGATTACCGTTTGGTATAAACCATCTAACTCCCCGTTGACTTCTATCCTTATCGCCTGAAAGGTTCGCTTTGCCGGATGCCCGTCCTTTTGAAGTTTTTTCGGTATGCTCTTTTCTATTATTTTTATCAATTCGCCCGTCGTTTTTATAGGCAATTTTTCTCTTTCTCTAATAATGTTAGATGCTATCGTACTTGCAAACCTTTCTTCACCGTATTCAATCAAAATGCGTTTTAATTGCTCTTGCGAATATTCGTTTACAACTCTTTCCGCACTCAAGGGATTGTCCTTACTCATTCTCATATCGAGAAGTTCGTTTTCCGCCATGTACGAAAACCCGCGCGCCCTATCGTCTAACTGAAAACTTGAAACTCCTAAATCCAACAATATTCCGTCAAACCCATCTATTCCAAGTTCTTCTTTTATTTTAAGAAAATTTTTGAAGTTATCTTTAACAATAGTGTATCTGCCGTCAAACTCTTTGAGTCTTTCCGTCGCTCTACCTATTGCATAACTATCAACGTCGGTTGCAATTAGTTTGCCGTTTGGAGACGTTCTTTCAAGTATCCCGCGTGAATGTCCGCCGCCACCCAACGTTCCATCAAAATATATCCCGTCGCCTTTAAGATTAAGCCCGTCCATACATTCGTTGAACATTACGGGCACGTGCTTAAATTCAGACATTACCGTTTAATTGCTCCAAGGCATCCGCAAGTTCGTCAAAGTTAACGTCGTTAAAGTAATCGTTCCAAACTTCTTCACTCCAAATCTCTATGCAATTAGGTCCTTTAAATACGATTACGTTCTTTTGGATTTTCGCCCACTTTCTTAAATTTTCAGGTAAGAGTATTCTTCCCTGCTTATCTTCTTCTGCATCCCAAGTGTTGTACAACACGAAACGAGCAGCCTTTAATTGTTTTTCTCTATACGCACTAACGTTGGTAAGAGTAGCCCTAACTTCTTGCATTTGCGATTCAGAATAAACGTAAAGGCATCCACCCGTACCCACGGTAATGGAATAATTTTCGCCTAGTTCCTCGCGCAACTTTGCAGGAATTCTCATTCTGTTTTTAGCATCTAATTGATGCGAATAATTTTTACCAGACATGAAAAATTAAACACTACTCCCTTTTTGATGGTTCTATTCTATCACACATTTTGACCACTGTCAACCATTTTTTTAAAATTTTTAAGATATTTTATGAATTTTTGATTAAATATTTACAATATTTGACCACTTTTAACAAAATATTCTTCGTTTATTTTAGAGCAATCACCTATAAATAAAACACTTAAACGCTTGTATTTTACTAATGATTTTGTATTTTGTAGATGTTCTTTTACTTTTTTTGCCGTTATTTCATTACCGCTTATTATATTTTGTGGGCAAAAGTAGTCGAAAATTTTGTTTTTTATAAAAATATAGTGCGTACAGCCTAAAATTACCGTATTGTAATAGCCTTTTTGCTTTATAAACGATCCCTCTAACTCTTTTAGCGATTTTTCCAAATCTACCGCACGCGCATTAAACATATTATATTCTATATCTTTAACAAGCCCCTTTAAGCCAAGCACGGTCAAATCTTTATCACTACTATAATTTTGGCTAGTTCTTACAGTTGCAAGCAATAATATCTTACCCCCAAGCGCACGACCTTCGTTAACCGGTGGGCAAACACCAAAAGTTGGCAACCCTGAGTAATCACTTATTTCGTTTAGCAGGTTTACGCTTAACGTGTTGCAACCAACAACAATACATTTAACAGAGTATCTTTTTATTTGGTCTATAATATTAAAGGCAAGTTTTTTCAGTTCCTCTATACTCTTGTTTCCATATGGTGCGTTTTTATTATCGCCAAAATATAAATAACGTTCTTTGGGCATTATTTTAATTAGGTCGTTTAATACGGAAATCCCGCCAATACCGCTATCTAAAACCGCTATATAACCATTTCTCATAATAGATTGTATGAGATTTCTTATAAAAATAGTGAAAATTAAAATAAAAAGGTTAAATTCTACTTAAAATGTAGTTGCATTTAGTTTTAATTTGTGCTAAAATAATTAGCGATATTAAAAGTAACTAAGGAGTGCATACGAAATGCCCAACATTAAATCTGCAAAAAAAAAGAGTTTTAGTAAACGCAAAAAAGGCTGAACAAAACAAAGCTATCCGTTCTGCTGTAAGAACTGAAATTAAGAAACTTAACGTTCTTATTAAAGAAAACAAATATGAAGAAGCTAAAATAGCTCTTTCAAAAGCTTTCTCTGTTATTGACGCTGCTTGCACAAAGAATATTCTTCATGCAAACAACGCTTCTAACAAAAAGGCTAAACTTTCTAAAAAGGTTAACGCTATTAGCACCGTTGCTCCCGCAGTAGAAGAAACTGCTCCGGTTGTTGAAGCTCCCGTTGTTGAAGAAGTAGCACCGGTTGAAGCTCCTGCTCCCAAAAAAGCACCTGCTAAAAAAGCAACCACTAAAAAGGCTTCAACCGTTGAAGGTGAAGAACCCAAGAAAACCACCACTAGAAAGCCCAGAGCAAAAAAGACAGAAGCTGACGCTTAATTTTGATCATATTAAAAAGGCTTCGATTTCGAAGCCTTTTTTGTATATAAAAAATAAAATTTTTATAGGTTTTATTATATGGAAAATTTTCAAAAAATCGTTGTCAATTTCAAATTAAGAAAAAGACAACCTTTTTTCACTTGCTTTAAGGGAATTGTAAAGCTTTTCCTAAAAAAACCAAAGATCGTAAACCTGAACGATAATATAGAAGAAAAATCAATACTTATTGCAAACCATTGCAATATTCGCGGACCTTGGCTTTACGAGTTATATCTCCCTAAAAAGCATGCGCTTTGGGGCGCTCACGAAATGCTATGTAATTATTCTTCTAGAAGAAAATATTTGCGCGACGTGTTTTATATTCAAAAACAAGGCTACTCTAAACGCAAAGCGTCGTTTATCGCAACGATTTTTGCCGTGTTTTCGCCTATGCCCTACAAAGGAATGCGTGTCTTACCAACTTTTCAAAATGCAAGGCTAAAGGAAACCGTTAAACGTAGCATTGATATTTTAGAAAAAAACGTTCCCGTTATGATTTTCCCAGAAGATTCAAGCAAAGGTTATTTTGAAAAACTTACCGCACTTTTCCCTGGGTTTGTTACTTTGTCTGAGGCTTACTACAAAAAAACGGGTGTTGATTTGCCCATTTACCCTATTTACTATAATACCGCTAAAAGAGTTATGATGATAGGCAAACCTTGTTACGTTCAAGAATACGTCAAACAAGGACTTGATAGACGTCAAATCGCCGAAATTTATTTAACCAAAATCAACGAGTTAAACGATTTAATTAAAGAAAAATATTAAAAAGACGGTTAGATTAACCTAACCGTCTTTTCTTTTATTTTTTATTATTCTTCTGCATCTATCACTTTGACTTCTTCTTTTTCCGTTTTAAGCCAAAGTGGAATTTTCTTTATTATATAGAAAACAATCAACGCAATCCCGATACCAACAAACACGAAAGATTGCCATTGTGAAGGTCGGAAAAAAGTTTCCCCTGTACCGCCAACCGCATCAGTACGAATAAATTCTATAAAAAATCTCCATACGCCGTATGCTATTAAGTAAATATGCAACAAAATATTACAACGCTTAAAATATAGCACGGATAAAACAGCAAATAAGGCAAACAAGAACAACGCTTCATATAATTGCGTTGGCACGTGATAACCAACCTTGCCAGTATCTGGCGCACGCATCCAAATTCCACCAAAAACGTAATCCTTGCCTAAATACGCACCGTGACAGCAACCACTCATTAAACAACCAAGCCTGCCAAACGCATGTGCTATCGTTATACACATAGGTGCAACTAAAAGCACGTCGTTAAAATGCGTTAAATGAAGATTTTTTTGCTTATCCTTAAAAACAAACTTGCCACCGACAAAGTAAACGAGAAGAAATGCTCCCGCACCGCCGATAAGACCACCCATGACGGTCATACCCGCGCCGTAAAAATCGAATACTCCCGTTTCCAAGAAATCGTAAAATGCTTGATATAATTTAGCAAAAAGAAACCCTATCGCTATTGCAATTATAGCCACAAAAAATACAAAGTCTTGCATTTTTGTAGGCACTTTCTTTTTACCCGTGTAAAAATAAAAAACAAAAATACAAGCAAGCAAACCTAAGGCTATACATACACCGTATAAATACACGCTAAAATCTTTTCCAAACAAATTAAAACTTAATACAGGATTTGGTACCATAACTGTCTCCTTTTTGCATAAGTTATTATACACTCTGTAGATAAAATTGTCAAGTATTAGATTTTTCTTTGGTTATTTATTTGCATTTAAAATATTTTTTGTGTATAATTATATAGCGTTAAGAAAAGGCTTTAATATTAGGCGTAGTAGTCTTTGCGGTCGTAAACCGCATTTCGCCTTTTCTCAAATTCACAACTAAATATTTTATACGGAAAGGTATCGAAGAGGTCAAAAACGCATCGCACTCGGGCGTTAGCCCTACGGAGCGTTTAGCGTAGTAATCTTTGCGGTTGTAAACCGTATTTCGTCTTTTCGCAAATTCACAACTAAATATCTTATACGGAAAGGTATCGAAGAGGTCATAACGAGCCGCACTCGAAATGCGGTTGTCGGGCAACTGGCACATGGGTTCGAATCCCATCCTTTCCGCCAAAAACGCAATACATTGTAGTTTTAGATTTTATTTAGGCGCAATATATTGTGTTTTATTTTTGCAAAAAATCGACTTTTAGGGGAAAATTTAGGGAAAAATTCGAACCATTTTTCTTACTAATAATTTAATTTTTTTGCTTGTTTTTGTTGGTGCTCCATTGAAAAGTGTGTATAAACGCTTGCCGTTATGTTACCCAAAGAATGCCCTGTCCATATCGCCACAAGTTCGTTATCAATTCCACATTCTCTTGCCCTACTCGTAAATGTATGTCTTAAATCTTTAAGCGTATTGTTTGGGCAATAATTCTTAAACTCTAGTCTTAATTGTTCAAGGCTAGCTTTTTCTTTTATGGGAGTACTTAACGTACTTGAATACTTTGGGAATATCGGTATAGTTCTATATTTTTCCTTTTGATAACTCTTTAATTTACTATTTTTAATAACCAAGACGTTCTTTTCAACGTCTTCAGCAATTTCAAATACTTCACTAGGTCTTACACCAGAATATAGCATTTTTAGAAAATAGTTTTCGTATTTACTACCTTTAATTTGTGAAATAAAGACTTTCTCTTGCTCAGGCGTAAACGCTTCTCCGTTCTTTCTTTCATGCTTTGGTATGTACACAGCTTTTATTGGATTTCGTTCTATTACGCCATTAGCCACAGCATAATCAAATATGTTGTTCAGTAGCATTTTAACGTCTTCACACGCCCTTGGTGTTTTCTTGTTCACCTTGTCTAAATGAGTTTGTATAAAGTATGGCTTTATGTCGTTAAGGTGCATTTTCCCATAGACTGGCAAAATATAATTTTCATAATTAATCCTATAAGAATTGAACGTACTAGGCTTTACCCTGTTTTTCTTTACCTTGTAAATATACTCATCTGCAAAAGACTTAAACACAATATGTTTATTAACACTAAACTTCTCGCTCTCTGCTTTTGATAGCACCGTAAAGTTATAATTTGCTTTTATTTGCCCTTCAAACGTTGATAACCACGCAAATGCTTTTTGTTTTGCTTTCTCGAAGTCTTTACTTGAAAAACTCATATTGTATCCGTATTTGCGAAACCTTATTTCATAATACTTTCCGTCTTTTATTCTTATTTGAAAATCTTTTAATCTCGGCAT
>JAGCIP010000212.1 GCA_017648525.1 Clostridia bacterium | reverse complement strand
TGAAAGGGCAAGAAGTTCCTTTTCCTTGTCCGAAAGTCCACCCGCATTAGAATATTCAGGCAAAACTATTAACGAATTATCGTCCGCCCTTTCCACTTGTTCAAACAAATATTTTGCTATTTTCTCATCAGGATTTTCCCCCGCAAAATATGCGGGCTGTATTACCGTTATTTTCATAGTTTTACCTTTTTTTATTGTTATTTATAATAAAAACGATAATTTTTCTCTTGTTTTCGTATAGTCGGTTATTTCAACGTAGTCCATACCGAAAATACGCACGTGGCTATCGCCACCGCCGTCGCCAAAATCGTCGCCCACGTAAAGTATTTCTTCTTTTTTGTAGCCGTTTTCCTTTGCGTATTCCATAATCGCGTCGTATTTATTATATTTCTTCTCGGCAAAATCAAACGACGACGAGCCCCCGATATAAATGGCGAAATCTTTGAATATTTCTAAAACTTCGGGATATAAAACACGCCTTTTTTCTCTTGTCGGGTCAAACGCAATTTTATCGGCAACGTCGGCTTTCGTTCCAAGCAAAGGAAAGGTCACCATTCCCGTCGCATGAAACTCTATCGTTTCCCCTTTAAATTTGGTATAGCCGTATTTTTCTCTCAAATATTTTATATTACTAAGGAAAAACTCTTTGTCGGGATTGGTTATAACTTGACGGACAATCTTAAATTCGCCGTCTATCATTTTACTCTCTTGCATACCGTAATTTCCTATAATATCAATAGGGTATTCACGCATTTGCTTGTAAATTCGCTCCGCCCCACCTGCGCCAACCATTAGAAGTTTATATTTTTTCCCTAACTCGTCTAAAAGTCTTTTGTTTTCATCTTCAAGCAATGAGCGGTGTTGGGTAAGCGTTCCGTCTAAATCAAAACAAATCAGTCTTTTTTCTTGCATTTTTTGTCCTCTTTTATTAGTTTTATCTAATTATATTAAAAAGTTTTTCATTTGTCAAAGCATTATACACAAAAGCCAAAAGATAAAAAATAAAAGCACTCGTAAAAACCGAGCGCCTATTATTAACTGTCTGAAAGTCCTAACAAAAAGTCGGCGGAAACGTCAAAATAAACCGCTAACTTAAAAAGTGTAGTTATCAACAATTAAGTACGAAACTAACTGCGACTTCTTCACGAACACAATAGCGTTAGCGGTCGTCGGGGTTTTATCCTCCTTTAATAAAAGCAAAAAAGATTTTAGTGGGATTTCCTAATGGAAATTTTTAGACATTATAAAAGACTAACGTTAAATTTTTTTGGTTAGTCTTTTACTTATTATAAAAAGATAAATTACTTTTTAAGCCTTTATTACAAATTAAAAACTCTTAAAAACACCCAAGTTAATGTTCATTTATATATTTTAGTTAATATCCTCTGGATGTTTTACGTTTTTGTACAAGGCAAACGGATACACAAAAAATGAAACCATAAGACCTAATAAAATTGCAAATATACCACAAAGACAAGCAAATAGAAAACCAAGAATCCAAAACAACAATTTAACGGTTAAAAACCAAATAATACCGTCAAGATCAAGCTCAAAAATTAAGCCAGGAGCTGTAACAAATCCCCAAGAAAAAACACTCTCGATCATTTCGCCTACAAAGTTATTATCCAAAAGCAAGCAAGAAACAAGGGTAAACCCTAAAACGCCCAAAACGCCCCACACAAGCAAGTCTATAACATTAGAATTAAGCACAAAAAACACAATGCCAACAGTTACTAATGCCACCGCTGTAACGCCCCCGAACACAAATGATTTTACACGATTTGTCATATTAAAAACCTCCTCTTTAATTAAAAACAACTTTTTCGCCTATTTTCTCAATGATAATACTAGGCGTAATCATATCTTTATTTTGAACAAACATAGGTATTAGCTCGTCATAATCTGAAAGCAACTTATTCAAATCTATACTGCTTAATGTTGTAGCAATATTTATATTATTAGCATCTTTAACATCGCTAATAAAAGTGTTGTAATTTTCTTCTTGAACAAAAATCATAGGCACTTCAATTTCATGCTCGACGTACTTTTCATTAGTAGAATCATACGAATATACATATTGAGTCCTAAATTCTATATCAAAACGCCTTGACCGCGCTTTCGGATTGATTAATACAATACCGCCTACTTCTTTATTTGCCCAAACAGAACTATTGCCGTTAACATAAATTTTAGCAGGCACGTCGCCACTACCAGAAATATATTTTATAGAGTTAAGCCCCGTAATGCTGTCAAGATTGAACCATATAGTATTATATTCTATCGTCAATAAGGTTTCTTTAACCTCATAAGCCAACAACTCACCATTGCTTGCGCTATAAAGTTCCGTTATATATCCTTTAAATCCTACTAAACCACTCGATTTGTTCCCCACAACGGAGACATAATCATCTGTAATATAAAAATCTGCTGCACTTGCTATTTCTACAGAAGAGACCGTCAAATATTCAAAAATATGCCCGACAACGTTGTCGTTTGCATCCTTTTCTATTGTAAATAACGCTCTGCGCACTCCAAGATATTTTATTGCAAATTCATAACCGTCTTCGTTCAAGTTATACGATAATGCATGAGCGTCTCCAATTTGAATCCTTCCCATGCGTTCGCCGCTATCCACGTTCATGCTTAATGCAATTTGTATTGTTTGTAACCCCAAAACAGGCAACGTCGCCGTGTAATCAAGTACGTAAAAAATAGTTTCTCCATCGAAATCAATGATAACGCTATAAATTCCAATTTCAAATGAATGATTAGCCGTGTTTGAAGGATTTTGGTCAAAATAATTGTTAAAAGTCATTATTGATGCAGACGAAATTGCATCAACTACGCTTAATACATCAAAAAACACTTTAGACTCTCTCAAATTATCAAGTACCATATGCCACTGTTGACCAAAACCATAAGTGATGTTTGATATATTTCTAAACGTAGAATAGTCATTTATAATTTCATTAGCTTCTACTAAATTATTAGAATAATCAAAATACATACTCTCAGGAATATATTCGATAGGGTTTAGTTCATATCCGTCAAGAAGTGATTGTAATAATTGTTTAACATTAACAATTTTATTCCATATAGCATAATATGTCGTGTTCCCCGTAATGGCGCTTGTAAAATCAACGGGTACTGTCCCGTCTTCCTTATTGCTCCATCCCACAAATTTAAACCCTTCATAAGTAGGTTTAATCGGTTCTTGCACCAACGCTCCATATTCTATAATTTGCGAATCAACGACACTGCCTCCACTAGTGTTAAACGTT
>JAGCIP010000211.1 GCA_017648525.1 Clostridia bacterium | reverse complement strand
TGGAAATTTCTATTAAATTATATCACGGTAAACAACTAAAATCAACGAAATATTAAATAACGGCAAAATTTTTAGTTTGCGCAAAATTATCGTTGATAAAAGGGCGAGTTTTTGGTAAAATATAAATAGTTAAATCAAAAGCGTTGCAAAAGTTATGGAGATTAAAGAGTATTTAGACAATTTTAGTAAAATTCCTTGCGGGTGTGGAAAAGTTCACAGTTCAAGCGTCAAGGACATTATAGTTAAAAGCGGTGCAATTTTAGAGTTGACGAGATTGATAGAAGAGTTTGGCGTTAAAAAGCCTTTCGTTTTGGCGGATGCCAACACTTTTTTGGTTGCGGGAAAGCGTGTTTTAGAAATTTTGGACGGCGCAAACATAAAAAATTCGACCTTTACTTTTAAGGAAAAGGAATTAAAGCCAGACGACTGCGCTATTGAAAAGGCAAAGTCGAATTTTGACAATAGTTGCGACCTTGTTATTGCCGTTGGCTCTGGGGTAATAAACGATTTAGGCAAAATTGTTGCGCACGAGTTTAATTTGCCCTATTTTATAGTTGGAACTGCGCCGAGTATGGACGGTTATGCGTCTGCAACTTCGTCGGTAGAAGTTAACGGACTTAAAGTATCCTTAAACACAAAGTGTGCGGAAGTTATTATCGGCGATATAGATATTCTAAAAAATGCGCCCGAAAAAATGCTTGTTGCGGGGCTTGGCGATATGCTTGCTAAATATATAAGCCTTGCCGAGTGGAAGATTGCTAGTGAAATAGTGGGTGAATATTACTGCGAAAGGGTAGCGGACTTGGTGCGCACGGCGTTAAAAACTTGCGTTGATAATGCAGGCGGTTTGCTTAAACGAGATGAAAAAGCCGTGAAAGCGGTGTTTGAAGGCTTGGTTATCGGCGGGGTGGCTATGGCGTATGCAGGTGCGTCTAGACCAGCAAGCGGTGTGGAGCATTATTTTTCGCATATTTTCGATATGCGCTCTTTAGAGTTTAATACAAAAGTAGATTTTCACGGAATTCAATGTGCGGTGGCGACTTTGCTTTCTGCAAAACTTTATGAAAAGGTTTTACTTTTAACACCGAACAAAGAAAAGGCGCTTGCTAGCGTAAAAGAATTTAACTATCAAAAATATAAAAGGCAGTTAAAGGCGTTTTTAGGGAAAAGTGCGCTTGCTATGGTTGAGTTAGAAAAGACCGAAAAGAAATATTGCAAGAGAAAACACAAAAAAAGATTAGAAATAATCTTGCAAAAATGGGAGCGCATTAAAGAAATAATTAAAAGTGAAATTCCCACGGCGAAAGCGCTTGAAGATTTGTTCGACTTATTAGGCGCACCAAAAACGTTTGCCGAAATAGGTATAGACGCCGACCTTTACTTTACTTTTTTGGCGACCAAAGATATTCGAGATAAATACGTTTTGTCCCGCTTGCTTTGGGATTTAGGGGAAACGGAGATTTTTTATGATTAAAATAGCGTTTGTATGCCACGGAAACATTTGTCGTAGCCCTATGGCAGAGTTTTTATTTAAGGATTTAGTGCAAAAAAAGGGTGAGAGCGAGCAGTTTTTGGTTAGTTCGTTTGCGACTAGTCCAGAAGAATTTGGTAGCCCCGTTCATCACGGCACGAGAAGAATTTTAGATAGGCTTAATATTTCGTGCGCTGGCAAGCGTGCGGAACTACTAAGGAGCACCGATTACCAAAAATACGATTATTTTATCGGTATGGACGGGCGCAATCTTAAAAATATGGAGCGCATTTTCGGTGGGGATAAGGACGGAAAAATTAAACTGCTTTTAGAGTATGCGGGAGTTTACCGTGACGTTGCCGACCCTTGGTGGACGGGCGATTTTGAACGAACTTATCAAGATATTTCACTTGGCGTTAACGCCTTGTACGAACAATTAAAGGAGCAAAAATGAAAACTGAAAAAAACATTTTAATTGCATTTATATTAAATTTGTCTTTTTCTATTTTGGAATTATTCGGCGGAATTTTTACGGGTAGTATCGCCATAATTTCAGATGCGTTGCACGATTTTGGCGACGCAATTAGCATAGGAATTTCTTTTGTTTTTGAGAAAAAGAGTAAAAAACAGCCCGACAAAGAATATACTTACGGCTATGCAAGATTTTCTGTTTTAGGCGGAATAATTACAACGCTAATTTTGCTCGTCGGCTCTGGTGTGGTAATATATAACGCCATTATTAGAATTTTAAACCCTGTTCCTATAAATTATAGCGGAATGCTCGTTTTGGCGGGCATAGGCTTGGTCGTTAATGCACTTGCAACTTATTTTACGCACGGCGGACACTCTATCAACCAAAAAGCCGTTAATCTACATATGTTAGAAGACTTACTCGGTTGGTTGGTAATTTTAATCGGCGCAGGGGTAATGTATTTTACAAATTTCTACATTTTAGACCCGATTTTGTCAATCTTAGTAGCCGTTTTCGTGTTGTTTTCTTCAATAAGAAACCTAAAAGAGATTTTAGATATATTCCTTATTAAAAAACCGCGCGGTATCGACACCGAAGAAATCATAGAGCATATTTTATGCGTAGACGGCGTTGTTGGCGTACACCACCTGCATCTTTGGACGCTTGACGGAGAAAACGTTTACGCAACTATGCACGTTGTTGTAAAAGAGTATGACGGCAAGATTAAGACGGCGGTAAAAGAAGAATTAAGCGTGCATAATATTTGCCACGCAACAATAGAAATTGAAACCGAAACGGAAAACTGTGGAGAAAAAGAGTGCGTGGTAAAAGAAGTTCATCACTCTTGCGGTCACCACCATCACGGACACAATCACTCACATAGCCACGCTCATCACGAGCATAAACACGAACACAAGAACGAACACAAATGCGGTTGCGACCACCACGACCATAAATGCGA
>JAGCIP010000210.1 GCA_017648525.1 Clostridia bacterium | reverse complement strand
TAACTAATTCCAAATCCTCAATGATTTTGCTTTGGGTATCAATACGTTCATTGATTTTTGAGAAGAATAAAGAAATTTTTATTCGCTCATTGTATTCAGGGATATAAAATTTTAAACTCCTAAATTGCGAAAAATGAACTCTTTTCTTCTCTAGAAGCGAACCAGTTGCAACAGAGTCATATAGTTGTAATGTTTTTGTTCTACGAAATAATGCTTCCCAATAATCGTTACATTGCGCGTTATCTATATTAAAAATATTGTAATATCCTGACACGGAAACATCGTTTTTAACTTTACTATAACTGATTGCACCAAATCTTAAATTCATAGGATTCATTACGAAGTTATTATATTTGACAACCTTAAATGAATCCCCATCTTTTTTTACAAGAAAACTGCGCTCATAGCGTTCGCTTTTAGGAACAACGCCATCTTCAATAGTAAAACTATATAATGGGTACTTTTCAAAGTTAGAAGTTGTTTCTGAACATTCTTCTATTAAAGTGGTAATCGGTTTCAACTCCCAATCTAATATACTTGAACTAAATCTCAAATTGGGAACATTAGGGACTTTATTGTCGTTTTTTTCGCTCATTAGTCATCCCCTCCTTACAATCCTAATTCCTTAAGATATACCTCTATTTCTTTATCAAGTTCGGCACGCTTTGCTTCTAAATCTTTAATTTCTGCCATAACAGCATGGATATCGATTTGCTCTTCTTCTTCGAAAGTATCAACGTAACGAGGAATATTTAAGTTGTAATCGTTCTCTTTAATTTCGTCAAGAGTTGCAATGTGGCTATACTTATCTTTTTCAACTCTTGATTTATAAGTATTTACGATACTATCAATGTCTTCAGGTCTTAATTTGTTTTGGTTTTTGCCTTGTTCAAATTCTTTAGAAGCATCAATAAAGAGAACGTCTCTACTTGTTCTACCCTTCTTAAACACAAGGATACATGCAGGAATAGACGTACCGTAGAAAAGGTTTGCGGGTAAGCCAATAATAGCGTCTAACAAATTAAGGTCAATAAGTTTCTTTCTGATTTCCCCTTCACTTGCGCCACGGAAAAGAACACCATGAGGCATAATGATAGCCATACGACCATTGTTTCCGTCTAAGCAATGTAACATATGAAGAATAAACGCATAGTCACCTTTACTCTTAGGAGGAACACCCCAATCAAAACGCTTATAAGGGTCAAGTTCCTTACTCATCTTGAAGTCTTTATCGTTGCTATCAGCAGCATAGCCATTAGCCCACTTATCAAGCGAGAACGGAGGATTTGCAACGATACATTGGAACTGCATTAGCTTGCCATCTTCCACGTTTTGAGGGTTAGCAATCGTATCACCTTGATAGATGATAGCATCGTCTATATCGTGAATAAACATATTCATACGACACAAACCCCAAGTTTGGAAGTTTCTTTCTTGTCCGTAAATTTGAGCCTTTTTATTAGGAACTTGATTAAAAGCTTTAACAAGCAAAGAACCAGAACCACAAGCACCGTCATAAATTCTATCGTTTTCTTTAGGCTCAACGATTCTAGCAAGAATTTCTGAAACTTGTTCTGGGGTATAAAACTCCCCGCCTTTCTTCCCTGCATCACTTGCAAACACTGCAAGCATATACATATAGGCGTTACCGATTTCGTCAACACCTTCTAATTGTGCAGGTCTTAAATCGATAGAGTTGAAATCTTCTAAGAAGTTACTAAGAAGTGCAACCTTTTCCTTGTTGTCGCCTAATTCTTGCGAGTTAAAGTCGATTTGACCGAATATGTTTCTTAATTTGCCACCATTTGCATTTTCAATAGCTTTTAATGCAATGTTGATCTTAGAACCGATATCAGGAGCTTTTTTGTTTGCATATAAGTAGTCAAAAGTTGCTTCTTCGGGAACAAAGAATCTACCTCTTTGCAAAGCACGTTGAATTCTTTCTTGGTCTCCACCATATTTCTTTTCGAGTTCTTCTTTCGTTTCTTTGATTGCATCACTCAAATACTTTACGAAAAGCATTGACAAGATGTAATCTTTATATTTACCGCTATCAATTTTACCTCTAAAACTACCAGCAGCATTCCATAACACTTTTTGAATATCTTCTTTCGTCGTCATTTTATTATCCTCCAATTACATTGATAAATATATTGTTTAGTATTTTTTCTCTTTGTTTCCAATCTGGAACGATTGATGTTAAAAACGAATAAAAATCTTTGTTGTGATTTCTATGTTTTAAGTGTGTTAGTTCATGGCAAATCACGTATTCCGTTAAAAATGGGTCAACTTTTAATAATTGAGTATTAAGTGTTATTACCTTTTTATCTATATTACATGTTCCCCATCTTGTTCGCATGTTTTTATAGATAACCGTCGGTTTTGCTATACCATATTTTTGGAATCTTACATAGGACTGGTCTACCATTTCAGTAAACTTGTCCATCATAAACTTTGAATACCATTCGTTAAACTTTGTTTTTACTCCCCTTTGTTTTGGACGATAGATATACAAATAATTGTTATCATAATCCACCTTAAATTCTTCCGCTTCTACGTTTTTTATTCGTAGAACTTTTCCCAACAAAAGTAATTCTTCGCCGTCAACTAGTTTTAAGTTTGCATCTGTAAATTCTATTAGGTTAACCTTAAATTGCTCTATCGTGTTTATAAGCCAGTTCGCTCTTTTAATCATTAATAGTTCAATCGTTTTGTTGTCTACGTTTTCATTACAGGATACGAAAACTTCACCACTTGGTTTAACTCTTATATTTATGTTTTTAACGGGTTTACGTATAATCTCGTAAGAAATTACTTTGCCGTTATAAGAAAACTCATATCTCATAATTAAAACCTCTTTACTGCAACAGTTTTAACGTTTTCTATGATTTTCTCTACTTGTTCATAAGGAAGTTTTAATCCTTTCTTTTCATAACCCCAGAACAAGTCGTCAATTTCTTGAGCGATTTCGTTATGAATGTTTACGTTATTTTCCCAGTCAACTTTCGTGCATCTTTCAATAATATCGGCTATATCCAAAGCGACTTCGCCTATTAAGTTGATATCAAAATCCGCAACTTCATTGATTATCGGAAGTATTACGCCATAAAACGCTTGAGCGTGAACGTTTTGTTTAACTGCTTCTGGATAAGTAACACCACTCTTATTTGCTCTAAAGTCAGCAAGTATATCCTTCATTGCTTGTAAATATTCTGCGTCGCTTATCACTCTATCTTTGTATTGTCTAAGAACGTCTTCTATTCTCTTTGAGAAACTATCATAATAAGCAGGGTTGCTATCTCTATTGATAGAAATGTTTTTGCTTAGGTTGTGTCTAATTGCATCTGCTTTAGATGCCTTACTTCCAAGCTCTTCTATCTCTTTTTCAAGTTCTCCTTTATCCATTATATCAATAGGTTTAGTAAGAACTCTTAACCCTACAACCGACATATGCTTGTCCAACAAGTTACGCATTTCATTTTCGTAATCTTTATTGTCAATAGTTTCAGCACATCTCTTCTTAACCATTACTCTAAGTTTTGAGTAGAAAACAAATTTATCTTTGTATGTGGTTATCTCTTGCGGGTTATTGTCTGCTATTGCTGAATAAGCATTTTCACTACTAAGTATTAACGATAACTTTTTGCCAAACTCACATAAGTCGTTATAGAATTTTTGTCTTATAACTTCATCTTTTTCAAGGAAAGTTTCATACTCTTCCACGTCAAGTTTATTAACTATACTTGTAAAGTTACTTTCAAGATTAGAATAAGCTTGTCTTACTTCAGCCACAGCGCTCAACACATCTGTTATCAAGCCTGATAAATCTTTAGTATCAAATGCGTCTAATCCACCTTCGCCAGAATAAACACCCATAGCATAGTTTAGATTAGGTAAAAGCCCTCTATAGTCTACAATTAAACCGTAATCTTTACCGTCATAAAGTCGGTTTGTTCTTGCAATTGCTTGCAACAAACCGTGTTCTTTTAATTGCTTATCAATATAAAGAACTTGGCATATCGGAGCGTCAAATCCAGTAAGAAGTTTTGAACAAACGATTAAAATATCTATATCGCCATCACAAAACTTATTCTTTACCCTGTCTTCATAATCGTCTGGATTATTGTTGTAGTCAGACATCATTTCTTTCCAGAACTTCAAAACTTCTGGAAGATTGCTTTCATCGTCGTCCTCGCCCCATTCTCTTGTGTCTGGAGAAGAAATACATACTGCAACTTCTAAATCACTAATATGTTTGAAAACATTGTAATATCTTACTGCATCTAATTTAGAATTCGTTGCAAGTATAGCCTTGAAGCCTGTTGCTTTTATGTTATCGGTAAAGTGTTCATCGATATCTAATGCGATTCTTTCAATTCTTGCATTTGTACTGTTAAGCTTTTGAATAGAACTCCATTTACGGCTTAATTCATCTTGTTGTTTTTCAGTTAATTTCTTACAAGTTCTCTTAAACCACAAATCAATATTTGTTGAGTCAACCGTTTGCTCTACAAATCTACCTTCATAAATCAAAGGAACGATAGCTTTATCGTCAACACCATCTTTAATAGTATATTTATGAATGTAGTTGCCACCAAATTTTATAACGGTTTTCTCGTTTTTCATAAGAGGGGTTCCCGTAAAACCTATATAACAAGCATTAGGGAAAACTCTTCTCATCTTTGTCGCCAATTCGCCATAGTTACTTCTATGAGATTCGTCAACCAAAATAAATATATCTTTTTCTTCTACTTTTGTTTTTACTTTTTCTGCTGTATTAAACTTGTTAATAATCGTCGTTATAACGTCAGCCTTACCTTCGTTTATAATATCAACAAGGTTTCTTCCGCTTATAGCACGACTCGGTTTAATCTTGGTATTGCTAAAAGTTCTTGCAATTTGTTTATCTAACTCTTTTCTATCGGTTACAATAATTACTCGACTACGTCCGGGATTTATATTGGTTAGAATATAGTTTGCAATCATTACCATCGTAAGAGACTTACCACTACCTTGAGTATGCCAAATAATACCACTTTGACGGTTACCGTCTTTATCAAACTTTGTTACGGTGTCAACAATATTTCTCACGGCATAAAATTGTTGATATCTGCAAACCTTTTTAACGTTTGCATCAAACAAAACAACGTATCTTGCGATATCGAACAATCTATCTGGTGCCAACATTGCCGTAAAAATATGGTCTTGGTATGTTGGCACTCTTCCAAGATTTAAGCTTACTACTTTATTTTCGATAAAATCTTTTTCATCATTCTGATAGTTCCAAACCGAGAAAAATCTTTTCTTCGTTCTAGTAGTTCCATATTTAACTTCATTCTTATTGCTTGCAACAACAAGTGCTGTATATTTAAATAATTGAGGGATATAAGAATCCGTTTGATTTCTTATACTTTGGTCTACTGCTTGGTCAACTGAAACAACACCTGACTTACATTCGATTGCAGCAAAAGGAATACCGTTTACAAATAAAACGATATCTACTCGCGCATTATTTTCGCCGGTATGACTATCAACTGAAAATTCTTGTGTAACGTGAAAAACGTTATTTTCTAAGTAAGTTTCGGGATTCCAATCTACATATTTCAAGTCAAATGATAATCTTCTATCCTCTACTTGCTCTTCATAACTTCTACCCATTACAAGCATGTTGTAAACTTTTTCACTTGCAACAACAAGTCCTTCTTGAATAGGCGCATCTAAATCAGCTACAGCTTTATCAATATTAAAATTAGAAAATGGATAAACCTTACCGTTATATTCATAACTGTTAATTTTCTTAAGCTGAGCTTTTAATATATCTTGTAAAATACAATTATAATTCCCCTTTCTTTGCAAAGCACAGTCTTCTGGAGATATATAAATATACCCCAGTTTTTCAAACAGTTCTATTGCTGCTTTTTGAGAAATATTTTTTTCTAACATTGTACTACTATACATTGTACACCTCTTTTTAGTTGACTTTCTTGTTGCTATGCGTTATAATTGAGTTACAAAAGTAGCAAATTAACAAAGGGATTTGCTGTATAAACTTTTTAAAGATTAGTGCCAGCTAATCTTTTTTTATTTTTTGTCTTTAGGTGGACACGGGTCGTTGCCATAGCTGTTGGAATATTGAATTTTCCCATCTTTACCATGAATAACCATTTCCGAATGTTGATTTTTAGATATTT
>JAGCIP010000209.1 GCA_017648525.1 Clostridia bacterium | reverse complement strand
TATGAGAACAAGTATTCCAACCAGCAAAAAACAAAAGATCATAGTCTTTCATTTTTTTGCTTTCGCCAGATATAACATCTATAGCACCAAACGGTGTTGAAGAAAACAATCCCAAACTTTGATAGTCAAAAATATCAGAATATGATTCGGGGCACATACTAAATAATTCTTTTGTCTCATTACTTATGCTTTTTTCTCCGCCTTTTGCGACATAACAGTAAACAGCGCCCAAAGTTGCCTGTGGGTAGAACACTTTTAATGCTTCCCAACTTTTTTCCGGCGAATTTACTTTCCATTCTTCCCCGTCCATGCCGTAAACGCTATTCATGGAAAAACAAGCCATACCATCTAAATTGCCCAACAAATACGCAATTTTACAAACCGGCTTACCTACTCTTGAATGCGTTTGCACGAATTTATTAAATTCTTCTTGAATGTTTCTATGTGCCACACAAGGCTCTGAAAACCTGTCATACGGCACGAAAGGTTGTTCTATGGTCCATAACCCTTCCTCGGTATTTATCTCTGTTGCCCCATGCATATATCCCATATTCAACGATATTTTATACCTTAACGCATGTTTTTTATCGTCAGCAGGAATAGTTGACCATTGAAGCGCCGTATGAGTTCCAAAACCTGTTTTATTTCTTTCATTACACATACCACGAATTGCACCGAGTAATATTTCGTGGCTATTATACATAGACTCATAACCAACCCAATCATAACCAGCATCAAACAAAGTATTAAAATGTGGTGTAACGCCCGTGTGTCTTGTTGCGCCGTCACTTTGCGTATCTTTTAAGCCATTAAAAAAACCGTTATATGCTTCAAGCATATTGCTAGCAGAATCACTTGCATAAGCGAAACACGGCTCACCTTTTTTATTGTATACTGGGCTTTTTTTGCCCTGTATGCCATATTTACTTATCTTTCTTGAACAAAGTTGATTAAAAAAATCTTCTTCGTCGTTTAATCGTTGTGCTTTGTATAAAAAAGAACCGTCCCACTCGTGCGTTTGTTCGCCTAGGAAATATTCGCTTTTTAAAATAGAAATATCGGGTGTAGCGTTTAAGCCGTTCAATTCCCTACCGTCGACCATTAACGAATAATAAATCCCTAATAAGGATAAAAGTTTTACGGCTTCCTCCCAAAATTTGTCGTTACACTCACAATTCCTTCCCCAACGGTAAGCGCACCTAAATGTTAAAAGGTTTCCAATATTATTATTTAAATACCAAGCCAAATACTCGTAAAACAAATAAATATCCTGTTCGATATAAATAAAATCGCCCGTGCCCGTTATTACGTTATCAAAAGTTTCGCCACTGATCTTATTAATAACGAACGATTGATTTCTTGAATCAGTAGTTAGAACAATTTCAACGTCTTTTCCCGTTTTTATCGGCAAAAATCTTAAAACCGAAATCGAGTTATCAAGTTTTGTTTGATCAATAAATTTCAAATATTCATTCTCTTTTACAACAACGTCATCATTGGCTGGATTATAAACTAAAACACCGAACGACCTATGTAGTCTTTGATACGATGAAACACCCAAAACTTCAAAGTTTTTAGGCATTGTTATAAGCATAACTTCGCTTACCAAATAATCAATTGTATTGTCATTACAGTACTCAATTGATAAAACGTTATTATTTTCCTTCAGCGTGTCTTTTGGAACTACAAACTCAACTCCAGACATATGTTGCTGTGCTTCAACCTTTATTCCGTCAAAAATAGTATTCCCGTTTAATCTTACGATAAAGTGTTGTTTTTCCGTTCTTGAAAAACCTTCACCCATCCAATTAGGGCAATCCCCCCTAAACGATAAGTATGACGGCACGTATTCTTTGTCATTAAAAATTAAAGACGGAAGCTCACAATACGCTTCTCCTTCAACGTCGATTGCCGATATTTTAAGCATAACGAAATCGACTTGCTTTTTTAATGAAATATCCGTAAAATAAACTTCTATGCCGTTTTCAACTATAAACTTGTATTTTTCATCACACTTTTCATAATAATATCTAGTTTTGTTTTCGCCGTAATAAACTTCAAGACTAACCGAAAAATTCCCGCTTTTTATTTGATTTTTAAGTCTAAATGAAAATACACCTTTTTTATTTATAGGGAAATTTTCACGAATCATACAATAAGCTGAACGTTCATGACAAAAATTAAAATCAGAAAAGACAAGCGTTTGTTTATCGGCACTTGTTCGTATTGAATCTTTAAGACGCCTATAATACAAAGGAAAAACTTCTTCCGTTCTTTTGTATAAAGGAACGTCAATTTCACCTTTAACACGGATTTTATAATTATAACTTAAATCAACGTTTCCTTCTATATTCAACGTATAAATTTGCCCGTTTACAAGCTTCTTTTTTTCTTTTTCCGTATGTTTATTTTTTATACTGTATAGCATTTCCTTTCCCTTGGCGTACTTTGATATATCATCTTGATATTCGGATAATCCATCCGTTTGCATAGTCAATACGCTATTAAAAAATCCTTATTTACATATTACTCTTTAAGTAGTCACCATAAAAGGTGTGAGCAAAATTTTCATCTTTTGTAAAGCCTTTCATAAGTCCGTACACGATTGGATATTTTGGATTTTTGAATGTGATTTTTTGTTTAATATCTTCACTTAAAAATCTCTCTATAGCAGAAAATTTATTTGTTAAACCGCCAAAAAGAGTTATATCGCACTTTTCTTCTCCCCACGCCTTGTAAACGGCAAAGCATAACCTTTCAAGCCCAAAAATACACTTACGCATAGCATTTTCCGCAACCATATCGCCTCTTTCAATCGCATCAAATATTAGGGGAGCGAAAGAAGCAATATATGCTTTACCTTTTTGATAAACGACTTTTAAATGTCTTCTGACATCTTCTTTTGTCCGCTCATAGAAAAGTTCGGATAAAACAGTTTTATCGCCTATACCATCGCTAGCACAAAGCACGGCGTTTATAACTTCGCGCCCCAAATCAAAGCCACTTAACGCGTCGTCAATTAAGTATCCGCCACCACCAATAGTTTTTTCAACGCCTTGTTTTTTAACAACCCCTACGCTACCCGTTCCTATGATAACTATGCAACCGTCATTATCGTAAGCACAATTAAACGCAGAATCTTTATCACTATATGCTTGCACATTGCTTAAAAACGGAAACCTTTCTTTTAAGCGCGCGCAAAGATAATCTTCGCAATTAGCGACGAAAATCCCTGAAATACCAAGCCCTATATCTGCACAATCGCAATCTTTTGGCACTGATAACTCTATTAACTGCACCAATACTATGAACATGTTCTCTTTGCCTATATCGTTAGGATTGCTGCTTGGTCCTATGTTCT
>JAGCIP010000208.1 GCA_017648525.1 Clostridia bacterium | reverse complement strand
CCTTCAATGTTCTTTAAGTCAACGAATAAATTTAGCAAATCAAAATCAAGCCAGTAATCAATTCTTGTCCAAGCGTTAGGCTCTAGAACAAAAACTTGACCTTGTGCCGTTGATATACTACTATTACTACCTATACTAGTAACTAAACCAACGGTAACTTCCTTGGTTTTATTCGTTGCATTGTACATATAAGCACAAATTTCGCTATATTTAGTAAAATCTCTAAAATCAAATTCAAACAAATCTGAAATAGCAGTAAAATATATTAGCGGTTTAGAGCCGTTTAAATACCCACCAACCGTTTGAAATTTCGCAGAATATTTACCGTTTTTAACAAATTTTTCATCTTTATTTCTAGTAACTTTACCAAAATTATTAAACAACCTTATAAGCTGGAAATCGGGCCCCCATTGTTCAAAATCAGCAAGCATAACGTCACTAGCATCACTACTTTGACCTTTATTGCTACACCCAAAAACGCTTATTGAGGAAAAACACATTATCAACGCGAGAACACATAAAAATATTTTCTTCATAACTCACCTATTAGTTGTATGATACAAGAAACGATTCAACGTAAAGCGTGTTAATACTGTTAGTTTTACTTTCGTCAATCTTAAATCTTATAGAATTTAATTTGCCTTTCTTAACCCAGTTTATGCCAGAAAGTGAAATGTTTATAATCGTTCTTTCGCCAGCTTTTAATGTATATTCTTCATACATTTCATATGCCGTTTTAGCGTGTTTAGTATAGGCGCTAACCTTCAAATCTTCTGCATTACCGTTATATATAACGAAAGTTATTTTGCCAACTTTTCCGTCTAATTGAGCTAAATAATCATTCTCAAATAAAAATCTTTGTTGTCCTGTTTGAACGGGATTTATTAAAATCTTTAATAAATTAAAGGAACTATCATAAATTTCGCCACTAACCACAGAACTATCGATTGTTGCGGAATCAGCCTTGAAACTATTTAACAAATCTTGCGCACTAAAGTATACAACTTTACCACCTAAATTTTGATTGTAGGAATATTCCTTTCCGTTAATCGTATAGGTAAGGTCGATTGAGTTAGTGGCGTTTTCAAGATTAGTAATAATAGTATAGATCTTTCCACCTTCAACACTTACACCGTTTGTTAATAATTGCCCGTGATTTTTAATCTCAACGCCATCTTTAACAAAAATTTTTGTTCTGAATTGTCCGTTCGCTAAATCAGTTGAGTCAACAATACACAATCCACCCTCAGAATTTGCGGCAATGGCTAACGCGTATAATTTTTGGCGCATTTCTTCATACACTCTAGAACTACACGTAACTTGTGCGCCAATGTGCATACTTTTACCTAAGTTTTCCATAAGTGTGTCTGCGGAAAAACCTAATATACGATATTGTTCTTTTAGTGCGTAAATAACCTCATATTCTTCCATTGCATCACGCAACGCATCAACACGCAAAGAGGCTACGGGAGTATCTAATCCATATTGACTGCCTGGATAAAACAAGTAACCGTCACCATTAGCGGCTGCACCACCGTCCCCTTTTGTTCTGTCTGCATTTTCACCATAATAATCTTCAACGAAAACGTCACGCTTTTCAGCACCAGAAGTAACGTAGTAATCAACAGCCCAGTTCAAGTTACCAACAATGCCATATTCGGCTTGCATCCAACCGAGAACACGAAGTGCCACCGTATCGGTAACGTCAGTATGCGTACTTGGATATGGGTCTCTAGGGTAATTACAACCGTACCACCACTTTTCAACAACTTCTTCTCTATCGTAATAAGCCCTGTTTTCTTCACTGTCATAGAAGTCGTATAAAGGAGAATAACAGTTAATGTGACAATCACAGTTAATGTATCCATCCTCATTTACACAGCCTTCTATATATTCTTCTGAAAATTGACAAGTAAGAATACAAGGCAACACCTTTAATGACTCAATAATTTCATTTTTAAATGTTTCATTAGCAACGGTTATATTTTCATATTTTTTTACAACCTTTGCTATGGTATTATTCATAACCTTATAATTGATACGAACTTGGTCTTTCGGTCTATTAACATAAATATAGAACGCTTCGTCAATCACTGCATTATAGAAAACTAATTTCTCCATAATGTTCACACCCGTTTCAAGGCTTTTAGCCATGAACGCATCAAGGTATCTTTCAAAAACGTTTTTATCTATACAATTATAACTTTTACCGTTATATAATTCGGTAGTCTCAGCATACGGAATACCAACGTTTGAACATTTAGGATTTGAAAGCCATTTAAAAGCCGTGTTAACGTATTCTTTAACCATCTCGGTTGAGTGGTCGTTCTCTTTAAGAACTAATGACGGTGCTAAACGATGGTCGATAAGCGCTTGATAATAAGCATCTCTTAAACCTTGTGTAGTATCTAATTCACCGTGTGCACTATTCCAAGTTGCAAGATAACAGTTTTTAGCGTGTGGCTCTTCACTAATGGTAAGGTCAACCACGTTAACGGTTATAGGTACACTTTGCATAAAATCAATAAAATCCAAATTCATTGTACCAGTATAAACACCTGGCGTTTGGTCTAAATCCGTCTCAACCGTTAAATAAATACTTTGATTTTCATTTTCGTTGATATAGTTTTCTTCATACTCAACAGCAGAAGAAAAAGGCAACATTGCATCGGGATAATATCCAATGGGGGCGCCGTTCATAGAAGTATTTTTAACCACTTGAATATATTTCGCTTTACGAACTTGCAAATTATCACCAGAGATAGAGTCGTCCCCACCTACTAATTTTAGTGATGAAACCGAAACATTGTATTCATAAACTTTAACCTTAGGCGTAATCACTATTTGCGCACTTTGAAATTCACCCTTCGCCATAAAAATGTCAATGGTCGCATCTGTTCTTATATCGCTATAATCAGTAGACGGCTTGTCTCGAAGAATTTTTTCATAGAACGAACAACCCCAAACGTCAACGTTAGCACGGTCAACGGGTTTACGAGATTGCACATCAGTACAACTAAGCATATTAAACGCTAATAAAATAGCAAGCACGTTAGTTAAAATTAGTTTTATTATCTTTTTCATAAGAACTCCAAAAATTTAATTAGCAAAAAAATAATATTAGTCCCAAGAATTTCTAACTGCCGACTGGAATTTCTCAACCGTCCACTCTTGAAGTGTTCTATTGTAGAAATCTAAAGCAGTTACACTACCGTTAACGTCAGCAAATGATTGATAATATCTAGTGTTATAGAAAGCATTTACAGTCCCATAAACGTGTAGCGGGAAAGTTCCAACGGTTCTTAATATGCTTATATCAAAAGATTTGAAATAATTAATTTTATCTTTATTTAATTGTGGCAAACTATCGTATAAATCCTTATCATAGCTTTCAACGTCAAAAGTAAAATCAACAGTAGCACCATAAGTTGCTTCAGTATAGATAGCAATAGCCTTGTCAGTTGCCATAAACTTTAAGAAATCAACAGCAATATTTTTACCTTTTGCGTATGAAGGAATTACCCCCATAGTGTTTGCTGCAACACCCGCAACAACGCATCTAGCATCTTTTACAGTTTTGAAATCAGCTGGAGAAACGCTATAACCAACACCGTGATAAGTGTTTGTGTCAGAATCAAGAACTGCGATATTTTCGTCGATTGCTTTAACTAATGCAGAAAGTTCTTGGTCTGCTGTACCGCCAGCTTCCCCCATAATGGTAGAACAATTATCAACTATTGCACTAATTATTGGTGTTTTTAAAACTCTAATATCATCAACTCTTCTATTGTTAGCAATTAAATTTGCAGTAGTTGCGCTCATTTCTTGTGAGAACCAGTCGCCGTTAAAATGGAACAAACCCTTCTTACCTTGCAAGAAGTTTGATTGACTGGTCATATAACCGTCGTTATATGAACCGTTATCAATATATCCGTTGCTAAAAGTAAATAATTCTTCAAAAATTTCTAATGCTTTAAGTCTTCCTTGGTAATCAGAGAAAATTTTGTTGGAAACTTCTCCATCTTTATCTATTCCATTATAGAAATCTTCACGACCAGAAACGGTGTCATATTGTGCCCACCAAACGTCTAAAAAGGTATTGCAGTATTGCGTATCGTTGGATTGAATAATTGCGGGAATAGATTCAGTTGCATTTTTAGCACTTTCGCAAATTGCAATAAACTCGTCTGTTGTTCTTGGTGCATCAAATTTCATAGCGTCTAATCTGGTTTTGTTATATAAAATAGCAGACATACCACCTTGCCAAGGAACAGCGTAATAGCTTTCTTCACCTGTTTTTATATCAGTGAACAAATATGCAGATTCTATGCTGTCATTTAATTTTTCGGCATAAGTAACTTCTTCACCCGGAACTTTTGCATTATAAACTAAGTCGGTAATATCAAGAAGTTCTTTCGTTCCATAATAAGAACCTAATTGTGCCGTAAATAACAAATCATAGGTATTCTTCTTTGAGCCAAGGGCAAGTTGATTTTCTCCGAACTCAATAGTACGGTTATCAACCGGCGTTAAAATTTGAAGGTCAGGATATTTTTCCTTTACCCAACTTTCTTCTTTGAACGCATCAATTAAATCGTTAACCCATTTAATGCCATAGCCTTGTTCATAAACGTAAATTTCTAATACGTTCTCACCATCAGCCTTTGTGCCACCGCACGCTACACAAGAAAGCATTATAATCGACACTAACATAAGCGTTAAGGCTTTTTTAAGTAATTTTTTCATATATTTTCCTCCAAAAGATTATTTATTTTATCCTTTCAATCCGCCGACTGAAAAATTCTTCATAATAGTATCTGAGAAGCAAGCAAATATAACTATTACAGGTATTACGCTTACTATTAACGCTGCAAACGAACGTGGAACCTGGTTGTCTCTAACCGCATCTCTTGTTATTAAGTACAAACCAGACGCAACGGTTGGATAGTCGGGCAAATACATAAGAGGTGCTACGTAATCGTTCCATTCGGTAATAAATGCAACTATACACAAGGTTAAAATGCAGGCTTTTGCTTGTGGCAACATTATCTTAAAGAAAACGGTAAAGTCGCCACCACCATCAATATATACAGCTTCTGCATATGACCACGAAATATTCGAGAAAAAGCCATACATAACCAAGAAGTTAAAACCTAAACCACCTAAATGCACTAATAAAACGTGGAAAACAGTATTATATATGTTTAGATCGTTACACAGTTTAAACATTGAGCCAGATGAGCCGACAACTGGGATTGTCATAGTAAATATAATTACACCGTATATAAAACCGCGAGCCTTAAAGGTGTATTTTGACATAACGTATCCTGTCACACAGCACATAAATACGCTCAAACCAACGGTAAGGCCACAAATCCACAAACTGTTAAAGTACATAGTCGGTAAATAAATGGTATTACCACTTGCACTTGTTGCGCTCATACTTAATGATTCAATATAGTTTTCAAAGTGCCATATTTCCGGAAAAGCAAAGGGATTTAAATCACCCGTTTTTAAGTCGTTATAAATAAAGCCGTCTTGAAATGAATTGATTATAAGGTAATATATAGGATAAATTAACATCAATGCATATATGATGAACAACACAAGGAAAATTGTATAAACTATTTTTTCGCCTTTTGTTTTTCTTGAAAGGGCGTTTCCAGAAGATTTTTTAATTTTAGAATTATTCATAATGCACCTCCTTTTAGTATTCAACCTTGTCAATTCTGTTGATAAGGAATTGTGTGAAAAGTATAACCGGAACACCTACCGCCGTAAAGCATAAACCTGCCGCAGAAACGACGTTATAGAAACCTGTTCCACCTAAACCACCCGTACCGTAAACTTGCTCAAATATCCAGAACGAGATAGTCGTTACGTCATTATTAGCGTGCGGGAATAAAAGAATAGGTCCACTCGTACCAAAGAATCCCGTCATAGCGAAAATAAGTTGAGTTGAAACAGTCGGCCAAATAAGCGGGAATATAATTGAAACTAATTCCTTAAAAGGTCCACAACCGTCTAACTTTGCAGCCTCTAAAACTTCGTCGGGAATTCTAGCCATACCGCCACCAAAAATTAGAACGTTGCCGGTACAACCTGTTAAGATAGTGTAAATCAAAATTGTATTAGTTGCTGTTTCGGGTCGCGCAAGAACACCGATTTCGTTAACGCTACCGCCAAGCATTCTAACAATTTCACAAATAGGACCGTTAGGATGCACTAATTCAGTAAATGCCGTAACGTAAACCATACCAGAAATTATTGCAGGTAAATAGAAAATAATTCTAAATACTTTATACCCCGCAATCTTCTTGTAAATAAAGAAACTTATAACTAAGCACATAGGCATAATTATCAAT
>JAGCIP010000207.1 GCA_017648525.1 Clostridia bacterium | reverse complement strand
GGAAAGAATAGATTTTGCTTTATCTGCGGTGGGAATGCAAAAGTTCCGCCGTTCTTCGCCGAGTAGACTTTCGGGCGGACAAAAGCAAAGGATTGCGATTGCGGGCGTTTTAGCATTAAAACCGCAAATTTTAGTACTTGACGAATCCACCGCTATGCTCGACCCGCAAGGTAGAGAAGAGGTTTTGGCGGTGGTGAAAAAACTAAACCAAGAAAACGGCGTTACCGTTATTACCATCACTCACTATATGGAAGAAGTGATAGAAGCGGATAGAGTTATCGTTTTGAGCGACGGTAACGTTGCGCTTTCCGGCACGCCCGAAGAAATTTTTAATCAAAAAGACAAACTTAACGAGTTGGGGTTAGAGTTGCCCGTTCCCGCTCGCATAAAAGAAAAACTTGAAAAAAACGGCGTTAAGATTAGTGGAAATCCGCTGGGTGAAAGCGCATTAGGTGAAGAATTATGCAAATTAGCGTCAAAGATTTAAGTTACGTATATAGCGAAAAGTCCAAGTCGCTTGCCGTTCATGCGCTTGATAAGGTTAACCTTACTATCGAAGAAGGAAGTTTTTTGGGTATTATAGGGCATACGGGTAGTGGAAAATCTACTTTTATTCAGCACTTAAACGGGCTTATTAAACTCGAAAAGGACAAGGGAAGTATTAAAATAGGCGAGTTTGACCTTGCCGAAAAAAATTGTGATTTTCGCTTATTGAGAAGTAAACTTGGAATGGTTTTTCAGTATCCTGAATACCAACTTTTTGCGGAAACCGTGTTTGAAGACGTGGCGTTCGGCATTAAAAACTTTATGCCCGAAACCACGCCCGAACAAACCGAAGAAATGGTTAAAAACGCCTTAGAAACGGTTGGGCTTAACTATTATGCGGTAAAAGACAGGTCGCCCTTTGAACTTTCGGGTGGACAAAAAAGGCGTGTTGCCATTGCGGGTGTTATCGTGACAAAGCCCGAAGTTTTGGTTTTAGACGAGCCTGTTGCGGGGCTTGACCCCGTTGGCAAAAAAGAGTTTATCGCACTTTTAAAACAGTTGCACAATTCTTTTGTAAAAACTATCATTATCGTATCTCACGACCTGAATTTAGTTGCCGAAAATTGCGATAAAGTCGCTGTGTTTTCGCAAGGCAAAGTGGTCGCTACGGGAACGCCCAAAGAGATATTCTCAAACGAGCAAAAAGTTAGTGAATTAGGGCTAAAATTGCCTGTCACGGCAACGTTAGAAAAAGCCTTAAACGGCGTTGGTGTGGACCTAAATAGCGACCTGACCGAAGACGGTTTCGTTCGTGCGTTTACCGAGTTTTATAAAGGGGGTAACGGCTGATGAAAGACCTTTCTTTCGGGCAATATTACCCTGCGGTTTCGTTCGTTCATAAGTTAGATGCAAGGGTTAAACTTCTTGCGGTTATCGCTTATATCGTTGCGGTATTTATGGTAAAACAATTCCATTTTTTAGGGTTTTTGGCTTGCTTTTTATTTTTGGTTGTTGCAACCGCTTTTTCGCGCGTGCCGTTTTTAAGAGTGCTTAAAAGCATAAAGGCTATCTTATTTTTTATAGTTTTTTCGGCTGTTTTGCAACTGTTTTTTAACACTTTGGGAACGCCGATTTTAACGCTTGGCGTTATCGTTATAACCGATATAGGCTTGCTTAACGCACTATTTTTAATTTTGCGAATTTCTCTTATAGTTTTAGGCGCAAGCGTGTTGACGCTAACCACTTCACCCGTGGAGATTGCCGACGCTATCGAGAGTTTAATGTATCCGTTAAAATGGATAAAATTCCCCGTCCACGAGTTTGCGCTTGTGGTAAGTATCGCATTGCGATTTATTCCCACTTTGCTTGATGAAACCGATAGAATTATAAAGGCGCAAAAGGCAAGGGGTGCGGACTTTGAAAGCGGAAATTTATTTAAGCGTGCAAAAGCCTTAATACCCGTGCTAATTCCCTTGCTTATAAGTTCTTTCCGCCGTGCAGACGAACTTGCAGACGCTATGGATTCACGCTGTTATTCGGGCAGTAAAATCCGTACTAAATACAAGAAAATGCGGGTTGGTTGGCGTGATTTAATCGCCACTTTATTCCTTGCGGGCTTGATTGTGGGCGTTGTCTTTTTGAATAAATTTTACCTACTGTTAACGGTGGTGTTATGAATATAAAAATTACCGCCTCCTACGATGGAACTACATATTGTGGTTGGCAAATTCAACCAAACGGAATTACCGTTCAAGAAACGCTTGAAAACGCTATTTTTAAGGCGTTTAATCAAACGGTTAAAATCACGGGGAGCGGTAGGACGGACTCGGGCGTGCACGCAAGGGGGCAAGTTGCGTCCTTTTCGCTTGATTCTTCTATCCCGCCCGAAAAAATTTGCAAGGCGGTAAACGCTTATCTTCCAAACGATATTCGTGTGCTTGATAGTCAAGCGGTAGACCAAGATTTTAACGCGTTAAGAAGTGCGAAAAAGAAAACCTATTCTTATTCTTTTTATATTGCGCCAGTCGAACAGCCGTTAAAAGAGCGATACGCTTTAAACCTTGACCGCTTGCCCGATATTGCGCTTATGAAAAAGTGTGCCGACCTTTTCGTTGGCGAGCACGATTTCAAGTGTT
Organism: Clostridia bacterium; assembly: GCA_017648525.1. Lineage (GTDB taxonomy): Bacteria > Bacillota > Clostridia > Christensenellales > Borkfalkiaceae > UBA1259. Next base: position 340 of record JAGCIP010000207.1, on the reverse strand, counting down.
TTAATGCGTCCGGCGGTAGTGCCAAAACAACCGTGCGCACGGTGTATTCGATAGAGATTGAACTTGCGGGTGGCGACCTTGTAATTTTTGTCACGGGCAACGGATTTTTATATAATATGGTTAGGACTATGGCGGGAACTATTCTTGCCGTGGGCAATAAAGAGAAAGATTTAGAAACGGTTAAAACTATGTTAAAGACGGGGGACAGAAATCTTTGCGGAAGAACGCTTCCCGCCAAGGGCTTGTGTTTAGAAAAGGTGTTTTATCAGTAAAAATTGTGCCTAAAATCAAGTTTGACCACAATATATAGGCGGAACGCAGGCTGAATAAAAAAAATTAG
>JAGCIP010000206.1 GCA_017648525.1 Clostridia bacterium | reverse complement strand
TAACGTATTATTATAATTCAAATTCTTCTGCTAACGCCTTAAAGCCATCAAGTGAATTTTCAATACGCTTATAATCAACGCAATATGCAATTCTTACGTATCCTTTAACACCAAAATCATCACAAGGAACAACTAAAATTTCGTGTTCTTTTGCCTTTTCATAAAAAGCCGTTGCGTCTTTTAACGGCGACTTAACAAACAAATAAAACGCACCGTCAGGTTTAACGCAATCAAATCCATAAGCCGTTAAATTATCATATAACAAATCTCTATTTGTTTTATACGCATCAATATTTACCTTAGCGTCAATGCAACGTGCCACAACCTTTTGAAACAAGCTTGGCGCACAAACATAGCCAAGCGACCTTCCCGCCCCACAAACAGCCAAATAAACCTTTTTAGCGTCTAGCATTTTAGGATTAACGGCAATATAACCGATTCGCTCACCCGGTAACGACAATGATTTTGAATATGAATAACAAACTAAAGTGTTGTCGTAATAGTTCATTAAATACGGAACTTTTATATCTCCGTAAACAAGTTCACGATACGGTTCATCCGCAATAAGATATATAGGATGACCGTATTCTTTTTGTTTGCGCTCTAAAAGTTCACAAACTTGCTTAATTTTCTCTTCCGTATAAACAACGCCACTCGGGTTGTTTGGAGAGTTCATTATAAGCGCTTTCGTATTTGACGTCAACTTGCTTTCAAGATCATTTACGTCAATTTGTAAAGTCTTGTATTCAGGCGTAGAAATAACAAGTTTTGCTCCCGAATTTTCAACGAAAACTCTATATTCGGTAAAAAATGGTGCAAAAACAACACATTCGTCGCCGTCGTTCATAACGGCTGATAAACAAATAGATAAAGACGCCGCTGCCCCACAAGTCATATAAATATTGTCAGCCGATAAGTCCAAATTAAACCTTTTATTAATGTTATCTGCAACGGCTTTTCTTGTCTGAACGTCGCCTTGTGCAGAAGTATAGCCGTGCAAAGCAGTTGGATTAAATTCCGCTATCAATTCACTAATAGCGTTGGTAACGCTTTCGGGCGGTTCAACGCTGGGATTACCCAAACTAAAGTCATAAACTTTATCTGCGCCTAGTTCAGATGCACGAACTTTGCTATATTCAAATATTTCTCTAATAATAGAGCGTTTGCTACCTAAAGCAAACGATTTTTCATTATAATTCATTTTTACACCTATATATTTAATAATTTAACAGCGTTCTTGTATAGTATATTATCTAAAACTTCTTTGTCTTGCACAAAAGAGCGCAAAATTGCTAAATCGTCTTTAATGTCCCGCCAAGGACAATCGGTAGCAAAAAGCACCTTATTCGAGCCGTGCTTATCAAGAATTTGACAAAATAATTCTTTATCAATTTCGTGTAGAGTAAAGGCGGTGTCTAAATAAACGTTCTTTCCCGCTAACTTTTCTAAAACGTCCGTCCAAAGTTTATGCCCGCCGTAATGCGCCAACACAAATTTATCGTGATTAACCTTGTCTATTACCTTTAACACACGGTCTATCGGACATCTAACGGGTTGGTCTTTATAACCGTCGTCAACACCTGCATGCGTTACGACAATCATATCGTATTTTTTTGCACTTTCAAGAATTTGTATATAACCGTCGTCGTCAATAAAAGTTCCTTGATAATCAGGGTGTATCTTTACACCTTTTATTCCTAAATCTTTAAGGAATTTCATCTTTTCATCAATATCGTCGCATTCGGGATGCATACCGCCAAACGATATGATTTTTTTAGCCGAATTATTAAATCTATTATTAACTTCTACCGCAAAATTTGTAACACTCTCAAATTGCGTGGGTTTAGTAAGCACGGGTAATGCTACGCAAACGTCTGCATTAGAACGCTCCATTGCTAAAAGCATTCCGTCAACCGTACCGTCAGTATATGGAACGTTATTCGACTTGCCAACTAACGCACCGATAGTTCTTTCCGCAATTTTATCTGGAAAAATATGAGTATGAAAATCGATTATCATATTATATATTATAAATTAGAAATTTCTTCGGTTGATAAGGTTTTTACGCCATGTGATAAAAGAATTTCATCAGCCTTTGTTAAGTCAGATGCTTTTAACACCACTGACGCTTCGTCGCCTTCTATTGATAAGCCGTACATATATTCAATATTGATATTTTCTTCGGCTAAAATTTGCAATAAATCTTGTAAACTGCCCGCTTCGTGCGTTATTTTTAATACAATAACGCTTGTCAGCATTGTTGAAAATCCTTCTTTCGCAAGTTTTTCTTTGCCTAATTCAGGATTGTTTACTATTAATCGCAAAAGACCGTATTCCGTAGTATCAGCTAAACTCAAAGATAAAATATTTACTTTGTTTGTCTTTAATACGTTAAGAACTTCACCAAGTCTACCTTGCCTATTTTCTATAAAGACTGATAATTGTTTTGCAACCATAACTCCCTCACTTTTAGTTTTATACTAAATTATTCGTGCTCGTAACCAGCCAAAAACGCCTTTTGGTTAATTTCAACAGTAGCAGGTGGAACGGTGTTTACAACAACGTCTAACCATTGCTCTTTGGTAAACCCTATATGTTTAGCAGCAAGCCCTAAAACTACAGAGTTAAGCACTTTACTATTGCCTAAATCTTTAGCAATTGCACCGCCGTCTATTGCATAAACCGGGTGTTCTGCCTTTAACGTTTCAATAATATTTTCAGGGTATTCACTTGCCCCAATAACAACGGTCATAGGGTCAATTCTGCAATCGTTTACTATAATCTTACCGTCTTTTTTAAGGAAATGTGCATATCTTAAGGCTTCTAATCTTTCAAATGAAATCAAAATATCGGCAGAGCCTTCTTCTACAACCGGCTCGCTTACGTTTTCGCCAAATCTAACGAAAGTTACAACGCTTCCACCACGTTGAGCCATACCGTGTACTTCGCTGAGTTTAACGTCTAAACCAGCGTTTAACGCCGTTTTTCCTATAATTCTACTGGTTAACAACGTTCCTTGCCCACCAACACCAACAACCATTACGTTTAACTTTTCCATATTATTTCTCCACCTTGCTTATCGCACCAAACTTACAATAGTTCATACATAAACCACAGCCGTTACACATTGATTGGTCAATCTTGACCGTACCGTCCGCTTGCTTTGTTATCGCAGGACAACCGATTTTAAGGCACATACCGCATTTTTTACATTTTTCAGCATCTGCAACGCACTTATAAGGGAATTTTTGACCTTTTAATAATGCGCAAGGCGCTTTTGCTATTATAACTGTTAAAGTGTCTCCGTTAACAGACTCTTTCAAAATCTTTTCAAGACCTTTAACGTCAAAAGCGTCAACTTCAATAACGTTAGGAACACCTACCGCCTTACATAACTCCGCTAAGTTTATAGCATAAGTATCTTGCCCCTTTAACGTCTTGCCTGTTGCTGCGTGTTGTTGATGTCCAGTCATACCCGTGGTGCGGTTATCCAAAATTAAAACCGTACCTGTAGCCTTATTGTAAACCATATTGATTAAAGAATTTACGCCCGTATGTAAGAAAGTTGAGTCACCGATTACTGCTACCCAGTTCTTGATAAATTCTTTACCACGTGCTTTTTCTATGCCGTGCATAGCAGAAATGCTTGCACCCATACAAAGCGTACTATCAATTACGCTTAGCGGAGCAACTGCGCCCAACGTATAACAACCGATATCGCCCGACGCATGAATTTTCATTTTGTTTAGAACGGAGAAAACACTTCTATGCGGACAACCGGGACACAAAATCGGAGGTCTATTCGGCACTTCTTTCTTGTCAAATACCATTTCATTAGCATTAAACAATGCCTTTTTAAGCATATTAGCACTATATTCGCCTTGTCTAGTGAATATTTCCTTGCCTTTAACAGCATAGCCCCAGGATTTAACCTGTTCTTCAATAACAGGCTCAAGTTCTTCAAAAACATATACCGTTTCAACTTGACTTATAAAATCTTCTATAAGTTTTTTCGGTAGCGGGTTAACAAGCCCTAATTTAAGTACGCTTGCGTTGGGGCATGCTTCTTTTACGTATTGATAAGGAATACCGCTTGTAATAAAACCGATTTTCTTATCGTTTATTTCCATTTTGTTAACTGGAAAGTTAACGCCGTCTTCTTGCAATTTATTATCTCTTTCTTCAACAACCAAATGTCTACCTATAGCCGATGCGGGCATCATTACGTATTTTCTAACGTTGCGCTCATAGGTTTTATCTTCAACTTCTACCCTTTCTTCTAAATCAACAACGCTTTGTGAGTGGGATAATTTAGTTGTTGTTCTTAAAATAACCGGAGTATCGTATTTTTCGCTCAATTCATATGCAAACTTAATAAAGTCTTTTGCTTCTTGGCTGTTAGACGGTTCAAGCACAGGAACGTGCGCTGCACGTGCAATCATTCTGGTGTCTTGTTCGTTTTGAGAACTTGCTAAACCGGGGTCGTCCGCAACTACTAATACCGCACCACCGTTAACGCCCGTATATGAAAAGGTATATAGTGGATCGCTTGCAACGTTTAAGCCAACGTGTTTCATACACGCAAGACTTCTTACACCAGCAAATGATGCGCCAAACGCTACTTCCGTAGCAACCTTTTCGTTAGGCGCCCATTCGGTATAAACAGCGTCGTATTTTGCTAAACTTTCACTAATTTCAGTACTTGGCGTTCCGGGATAGGCACTAGAAACCTTTACACCTGCTTCGTATGCACCACGTGCAATAGCCTCGTTGCCAAGCATTATTATCTTTTGACTCATATTACTTACTCCTTAAATCTTTAATTCTCTTTGCCTTGCCTTCAAATCTTTGTAGGGTGTTTGGTGACTCTAATTTCACCTTAGCGTCTAAACCTAAAATGATGCGAAGTTTATTTCTAACGGCATTGGATATTCTTTCTAACTCACCAAAAGAGTCTGTGGTGTGGGCTAATTCTACTCTAATTTCAAGTTTATCCGTATAACCATCTCTTGTTACGATAATTTCGTAATGCGGTCCTAACTCGTTGAAACTTAAAATTACTTCTTCTATTTGGCTCGGGAATACGTTTACGCCACGAATTTTAAGCATATCGTCGCTTCTGCCCGAAAGATTTTCCATACGGCAAAACGTTCTACCACATTTACACGGCTCGTAAATCAAGCGGGTAATATCTTTAGTTCTATATCTAATTAGCGGTATACCTTCTTTCATTATGCAAGTAATAACCAACTCGCCTTTCTCCCCAGCGGGTAAAACTTCACCTGTTTCCGGATTGATAATTTCTGGTATAAAGAAGTCTTCGTTGATGTGCATACCGTCAAGTTCTAAGCATTCGCCCGAAACCCCCGGCCCCATAAGTTCACTCATTCCGTAGTTAGAAGTAACTAGCATATCTTTACCCCATGCCTTATGCATTTCTTCACGCATGGCTTCGGTAAGCAATTCACTACCTACTAAACCTATTTTAACGTTTAAGTCTTTGGCGGGGTCAACACCTATTTCATGCGCAACTTCAGCAAGTCTTAAAGCGTAAGACGGCGTGGCAACTAATAAAGTCGTGCCAAAATCTTTCATATACATAATTTGCTTTTCGGAATTGCCCGTTGACGACGGAATTATAGTTGCACCTATTTTTTCCAAACCATAATGCAAACCGAGCGCACCCGTAAACATTCCGTAACCGAAACAAATTTGTGCAACGTCATCTTTTGTCGCACCACCCATACAAGCAATACGAGCAACGCACTCCGTCCAAGTTTCTAAATCTTTTGCAGTATAGCCAACCACGGTAGGTTTACCGGTAGTACCGCTAGATGCGTGAATTCTTACTAACTCTGAACGTGGAACGGCAAATAAACCAAACGGATAATTATCTCGCATATCTTGTTTTGTAACAAAAGGAAGTTTTGCTAAATCTTTAAGCGACTTAATATCAGCAGGCTTTACCCCAGCATCATCCATCTTTTTTCTATAAGGCTCTACTTTTTCGTAAACCCTATTAACCGTTTCCTGCAAGCGTTCTAATTGAATTTTTTCAATTTCACTTCTAGGCAAGGTTTCAACTTTTGACCAAATCATACTATCTCCTAAAAAACCATTAAAAGGTTTCAATCTTTTTATCAGTAAATGCGTTTTCAATAATTTCCGCAGACGGCGCTTTTGTGAAAAGACTTACGACAACGGTATCTATTAACGAGTACATCATACAAATAACGCCTATCAACGGAGAACAACTTATTCCGTTTTTTATAGCCGTTGAGAAATCACAAAGCCAACCCGACTTATCATAGCCAAGCACTAAAACGAGAATTACCGTTAATGCTAGCGAGCCTATTATAGACGACCAAACGGCAGGTTTTGTAACTTTTTTCCAAATAACGCCTAAAACGTACGGCCCGATAAAGCACCCCGCAAGCGTTCCCCAACTTAACCCCATTAGATATGCTATTGCGGAAATGTTAAATTTTTCGTTAAGAATTGCTAAAACAACTGAAATTGCAATGAAAACTAAACACAATATTCTCATAACCGTGTTAACGTTTTTATCACTTGCTTTTTGATTTATTTTTCCCTTATACAAATCCACCGCAACGACTGATGCGCTTGCTAACGAAACAGATGACAAAGTTGACATACTTGCTGATAAAATTAATACTGCGATAACCCCCATTACACCAACAGGAATAACCAAGTGCAACATTTCAGGAATAAAGTAGTCGGGATTAGTCGCCGTTAAATTAAATTTGGAATATAACCCACCAACAAAGTATGCGCTAAAACCAATTATTAAAGCAAACAAGGTGCTAACTACCGTTCCCTGCATAATCGCTTTATCATCACGAATAGCGTAATATTTATGAATAGTTTGCGGTAACGCCCACACACCGAACGAAGTAAGGAGTATAAGCGAAAGAAGCGATACCGTGTCGCCGTATAGCCCCGTATTTTCGCTACCAAAAGTAAACCATTTTAGCGACGAGATGTCCCAGTTAACAGTTTCATAATTTAAGAAGAAAATTACCATTAACACAACGCCGATAAGCATTATTATGCCTTGAATAAAATCGGAAAGTGCAGTTGCAAAGTATCCACCAAAGAAAAGATATAGTGCGGTAACCCCTGCAAGTAGTAACATAATTATCCAGCCGTCAACGTTAAATACGGTTTCAAACAAACTGCTAAGTCCGTTGTAAACAGACGCTGAATATGGAATTAAAAATAAGAATATGATTATAGCGGAAACGATTTTAAGTTTTCTGCTACCGTATCTTTTTTCAAAAAATTCTGGCATGGTTTTTGCAGATAAGCGGGAAGTAATATCCTTTGTTCTCTTTGCTAAAACCAACCACGCAAAAAGCGAACCGAGTATCGCATTACCTATACCTATCCACGTTGCCGCCAACTGATATTGAGAACCAAACTTACCCGCATAACCTATAAATATAACCGCAGAAAAATACGTCGTGCCGTAAGCAAACGCACTCATCCAACCGTTCAAACCTTTTTTTCCAGCAAGTAAAAAATCATTTACTGATTTTGAACGATTTTTTGTATAAAGCGTTATAGCGACCATGCTAACAACGTATAATGCCAAAATTATGTAATCGATTACCATTTTAGTCTCCATCTACTGCAAAATTACAAACATAGAGTTATTGTACTACAAATTTAGTAATATTGCAAACAACTTTCGGTCAAAATCGACAAAATTATTTATTTATAAATAAAAAAGAACGGCAGACAATAAAATCTGCCGTTTATTATTTAATAAATTGAGATATTTTTAGTCTTATCTTTGAACACGCCCGCTAGCATCTCCACCAGCAAGTGCTTGAACTTCTTTTACTGAAACCAAGTTATAGTCGCCTTCAATACTGTGCTTTAAGCAACTTGCAGCAATAGCAAATTCTATTGCATTTTGTGCGTCGTAACCGTTTAAGAGTGAATAAATCAAGCCACCGCCGAAACTGTCGCCACCGCCAACTCTATCAACGATATGAATAGCGTATTTTTTAGAAAAATGTGCAACGCCGTCGGTATAAAGCATACCACTCCAGTTATTATCGTTCGCGGAAAGGCTTTCACGCAAGGTAATTGCAACGCCCTTAAAACCAAACCTATCGGTAAGTTTTTTAGCAACGGAAATATAGCCGTCTCTATCGAGTTTTCCACCGTAAATATCGGTGTTATCCGCTTCAATGCCGAACACGTCTTTTGCATCTTCTTCGTTTGCAATACAGTAATCAACGTATTTGCAAAGTTCACCCATTACCTTTCCTGCTTTTTCTTTACTCCACAATTTTTTGCGGAAGTTAAGGTCGCAAGATACGGTAATATTACGCTTTTTAGCTTCTTGCAATGCAATCAATGTAATTTCAGCCATGCTATCTGAAAGTGCGGGAGTAATACCCGTAAAGTGAAACCAAGAAACGCCGTTTAAGATAGCATCCCAGTCAAAATCTTCTTTTTTAGCCATTGCAATAGAGCTATATGCTCTATCGTAAATTACCTTACTCGGTCTTTGGCTAGCACCCTTTTCACAGTAGTAAATACCAACTCTTTCGCCACCACGAACGATTTTGCTAGTGTCAACGCCAAATTTTCTTAAAGAGTTTACTGCTGATTGACCTATTTCGTGGTCGGGTAATTTAGATACGAACGCAACGTCTACGCCATAATTTGCTAAACTAACTGCAACGTTAGCCTCCGCACCGCCAAATGTAGCCTGATACTTTTCACTTTGAACAAATCTCAAATAATTTTCAGGCGCAAGTCTTAACATAAGTTCCCCAAAAGTAACAACTTTTTTCATAAATATCTCCTTGTTTTATAGTAATGAAGCGGTTTCGCCCGCATCAACTTTAATTTTCGTTCCAAAATAATTCAAATAAATCGTCAATGCACTCGGATTATAAACCAAAGTGTTGTCTGCCGAAAATTGCAAATTATCAAATGCTGTAACGTATTCGTATACTTCCCCGTTAGTAGCATACCAAACGTCGTCCCTATTACCAACTAATTCGGCAAATTCTTCAATAACGTTCCAGTTTTTATTGTCGTCAAACTCATAACTATGCCCCCAAAGATAAAATAATCTCGGTGGATTTGCATAAAATCTTGTAGACGTTCTAGGTGCTAAAAACTCTTTAGCAAGTTCCATTAATCTAGGATTGTTATGGTGGCAGGTTGCAGGAAGCCTTAACCAATCTTCTGGTATTACGAAACTCTCAGTAGAAACCACCGTTCTTGAATAATTAATTCCGCACTTTTTAAGCACGTCAACAACAGAGTCCGAATACGAGCCGTTTCCATACGCCATGCCTTTTATGACTTTACCGAACATTTTTTCTAATTCAATTCTATCGGTAATAACGTCTGCTGTAGCAACGGAAGTGTCAACTTCTGCTAAAGAAAAATGTTTATAGCCGTGCACGGCAATTTCCATACCGGAATCTTTATAGGTTTCTATAACTTCTTCTTTGGTCATGCGTCTATAATTTTCGTCTTTAACTAATGAAAACAATCCAGAATTCAAATTAAAAGTACCTTTTAATTTATTTTTCTTCATTATGTCAATTAGCCTTATATCTTGACGAACACCGTCATCATAACTTAAGGTAACCGCCTTATCTAAAAAATTTGGAAAAAGTAAAAAACACCTTTTTTTCATATTTTACCTATTTATTTAGAAGTTCGTTAATTTTTTTACAATTTTCAACGATATCGCCTTTCATCATAAAACTACCGCCGATTGCATAAACCTTGTCAAACTCTAAAAATTCCGTTAAATTAGTTAAATCAACCCCGCCAGTTGGAATAAATTTAATTTGTGGAAACGGTGCCGAAAGGGCTTTTAACGCCTTTAAGCCACCATAAATATTTGCGGGGAAAAACTTAACGATTTCAATACCGAGTTCAAGCGCTTGCATAATTTCCGTAGGCGTAACGCAACCGGGGAAATACGGTATGTTTTTCTTTTTGCAAAATTTTGCAACCGACACCGAAAGCCCGGGTGAAACTATAAATTTAGCACCAGCGTTAAACGCCTTTTTTGCTTGCGCAAGATTGATAACCGTGCCTGCCCCAATATTCATATCGGGAAACTTTTCAACGCCAAGTTTAATAGCGCTTTCCGCACACGCAGTTCTAAAAGTTATTTCCGCACAGTTAACTCCACCGTCTTTTAACGCTTTTAGCGTGGGCTCTGTTTGTTCTAATTCCTTAATAACAACAACGGGTATCACTTTGTCCATAAAAACCTCCAAAATCAGGTAATTACTAACGATTAAAGTAATTATGTCACACATAATCACACAAAAAATCACAAGTAATCACTAGTTTATTACGCTTTTAATTTTTTAAATGTAAAATTTAATTAAAATTACTCGTTTGAGATAATTTTAAAACGAGTAAAATCAAAACGATTTTTTTACGGTTATAGTATACCACTTTTTCCCTTTTTTGTAAACTTAAAAAAACAGATTAACGCAACTATTTTCTAATTTTTTATTAGCAATATGATTAAAACTGTATTGAAATTGCCTTGACTATTTTTTTTAGTTATTATATAATGTTTGTAATTGTTTTAAAATTGTCAATTATTACGTAATAGTTCACGGAGGCAAATCTAATATTATGGACATTAAAAAGATTGAAAAGAAATGGCAAGCAATTTGGGAAAAAGAAAAACTTGCAAACTTCAACCCAAAAAATTCAGACAAGAAATATTACTGCTTAGAAATGTTTTCTTATCCATCTGCAGCAAAACTACACTTAGGACATTGGTACAACTATGCCCCCACCGATAGTTTTGTTAGATATAAAAAGATGAAAGGGTTTGAAGTTTTTCAACCTATGGGCTTTGACGCATTTGGTTTACCAGCAGAAAACTACGCAATCAAAACTGGTATTCATCCCAAAGACTCTACCGAACAAAATATAATCAATATGGAGCAAACACTCAGCGAAATGGGTGCTATGTTCGATTGGAGCGCAGAAATTAAGACCTGCAACGAAGATTACTACAAATGGACACAATGGTTGTTCTTAAAATTATACGAAAAAGGACTTGCTTATAGAAAGGAAGCGCCCGTTAACTGGTGCCCAGATTGCAAGACCGTTCTTGCTAACGAGCAAGTTGTAAACGGTGAGTGCGAACGTTGTAAGAGCACGGTTGTTAAAAAGGACTTAACTCAATGGTTCTTTAAGATTACTGACTACGCAGAAGAACTTTTACAAGGCTTATCTAATCTTGACTGGCCGGAAAAAACCAAACTTATGCAAAAGAACTGGATAGGCAAATCAACCGGTGGCGAAATTGAGTTTACAGCAGAAAGCGGTGATAAATTCAAAGTATTCACCACTCGTGCAGACACCTTGTTTGGTGTTTCTTACGTTGTTCTTGCCCCAGAACATCCTTTAGTTAAGAAACTCACGTCTAAAAAACAAAAGAAAGCGGTTGACGAGTATATACTCGAAACTTCTAAAACTAACGAAATTGATAGACTTTCTACTTCTAGAGAAAAAACAGGCGTTTATATCGGACACAACGCTATTAACCCTATAAACGGCAAATCAGTTCCTATTTACGCTGCAGACTACGTTCTTTATTCTTACGGAACGGGCGCAGTTATGGGCGTTCCTTCGCACGACGAAAGAGATTTTGCCTTTGCAAAAAAGCACGACTTACCTATCACCCGAGTTATCAAAGGCGCAAACTGTAACGACGAACTTCCATTTACCGAAGACGGTATTTTGGTTAACAGCACGGGTTTTGACGGTCTTACTAGTGAAGAAGCAAGAAAAGCAATTATCAATAAACTCGTAAAAGAAGGTAAGGCTGAACACAAAACCAACTACAGATTGCGTGACTGGTTAGTTTCTCGTCAACGTTATTGGGGCGCACCTATTCCTATTATACATTGTGAAAAATGTGGCGCAGTCCCCGTTCCTTACCAAGATTTACCTGTAAAACTTCCTTACGACGTTGAGTTTACCCCAGACGGAGAATCCCCCTTGGCTAAACACGAAGGTTATATGAACGCTAAATGCCCTATTTGTGGTGCAGACGCTCGCCGTGACCCCGATACTTTAGATACCTTCGTTTGCTCAAGTTGGTATTATTTAAGATATCCAGACGCAAACAATGCTAAAGAGCCGTTTAATAGCGATTTAATTAACAAAATTTTACCCGTTGACAAATACGTTGGCGGTGCTGAACACGCTTGCATGCACTTATTATATGCACGCTTTATAACCAAAGCCTTACGTGATATGGGCTACTTGAATTTTGACGAACCGTTCAAATCACTCGTTCACCAAGGCGTTATTTTAGGACCTGACGGTCAACGTATGAGCAAGTCAAAAGGCAACGTAATCGCCCCAGACCCCTACGTTCAAGAACACGGGTCAGATGTTTTGCGTTTATACCTAATGTTCGGTTTCTCTTATACCGAAGGCGGTCCTTGGAACGACGACGGTATTAAAGCAATAACCAAGTTCCTTGATAGAATTGAAAGATTACAAGCAAAGGTAGTCGCCCTTTCAAACAACAAGGTTAACACCATTGGTAAAAACGAAAAAGATTTATTATACGCCGTGAACTACGCAGTAAAAGCGGTTGATAAAGATATGGAAAATTTCTCTTTCAATACCGCAGTTGCTCGTCTTATGGAACTTCTTAACGCACTTTCTAAATACGATTCTGCTGACGGAGAAAAGAACGGCGTAGTATTTAAAAATGCGTTTAAGACATTTATTCTTCTTCTCGCTCCGTGCGCTCCGCACTTTGCAGAAGAAATTTGGGAATCATTAGGCAATAAAAATTCTATTTTCTACGCTAAATACCCCGAATGTGACGAAAATGCGCTTGTTCTTGACGAGGTTGAAGTTGCCGTTCAAATAAACAGCAAAATGCGCGCAAAACTTACCATACCAAGCACGGCAAACGAAGAACAAATTAAAGAACTTATTTACGCAGACGCAAAACTAGCAGAAGAACTTAAAGATAAGACTATTAAAAAACTTATAATCGTTCCAAAAAGATTAGTTAACATAATAGTTTAATCTAATATTGCATATAACATTTTTAAAGGTGCTTTATGAAAATTGACGCAACTCAATCTTCCGTTGAACGTTATACCCCCTTGCCCGAGCAAGGTTTGTCTACAGAACAAGTAAACGAAAGGCTCTCAAAAAACTTAAACAACTACGTAAAACAAAAATACTCAAAATCTCTTTTGAGTATTTTTGTCGGTAATATTTGCACTTTCTTTAACCTTTTAGGCTTGATTGTTTTTATTGCATTACTCTTGGTTAACGCATCAATATCGAACTTCTTTTTCGTAATATTTTACGTTACCAACACTTCTATAGGTATTATCCAAGAGATAAGAGCAAAAAAATGTATCGACAAACTTTCACTACTTTCGCAAAAGTTAACCAAAGTTATTAGAAACGGTCAAGAACTTGAAATCCCATCAAGTCAAATCGTTTTAGACGACGTTGTTATTTTAGGAATAGGGAATCAAATTCCTACCGACTGTAAAATTTTAACCGGTGATATAGAAGTTAACGAAGCACTACTCACAGGCGAATCGGTTGCTATTAAAAAACACCCTGGCGACGAACTTTTTGCCGGTAGTTTTATAACTAGTGGAGTTTGCAAAGTACAAGCAATCAAAGTCGGCAGAGAAAATTACGTTGAACAACTTTCCGAAAAGGCAAAACAATACAAAAAGCCACGCTCTGAAATAATGAATTCATTAAAAATCATTATTAAAGCAATCGGTTTTGTTATCGTACCTATCGCCATTGCGTTTATGCTCAAATCACTTTTACTTTCGGGCGGTAATTGGATAGAAAATATTCCAGAAGCAGTTTTAGGAACTTCTACCGTAGTAGTTGGCATGATACCTGCGGGAATGTTCTTGTTGACTAGCGTTGCGCTTGCAGTTGGCATTATAAAATTATCTAGACACAACACCCTTGTTCAAGACCTTTATTCCCTTGAAATGCTTGCAAGGGTTGACACTATTTGTTTTGACAAAACCGGAACTATTACCGACGGTAAGATGACGGTTAAAGAAGTAATTTTACTATCAGACAAGTCGTCAAAAGCCGTTACCGACACGGTAAGTTCAATGATGTACGCATTGAAAGACAACAACCAAACGGCTATTGCTTTGCAAGATTATTTCGGGCAAAACTGTATATTTAACTCAGAGAAGATTTTACCTTTTAATTCAAGCAGAAAACTTTCAGCTGTTACCTTTGACAATGGAACAACCTACGCTTTCGGCGCACCAGAATTCGTGCTCGACGACAAGGAGTTTAAAAAAGTTGAAAGTCATATAAACGAATACGCACGTATGGGTTTAAGAGTTTTGATTTTAGCATCATCTAGCACTCCGTTAGACGACGATAAAATCCCTAACGACTTCACCCCCGTAGCACTTATTATTATTGCCGACAACGTACGTGCTGATGCAATTACAACTATTCAATGGTTTAAGGATAACGACGTTGCTATCAAGGTAATTTCGGGAGATAACCCGATTACCGTTTCCGAAGTTTCAAAGCGTGTTGGAATATTAAATGCCGACAAATATATCAGTCTTGAAGGAATGAGCGACGAAGAAGTTGCAAAAATCGCCAACGAATACACGGTTTTTGGGCGTGTTTCCCCCGAACAAAAAGCAATACTTATTAAAGCAATTAGAGAGCAAGGTCACGTTACCGCTATGACTGGCGACGGTGTTAACGATATTTTAGCCCTAAAAGAAGCCGATTGCGCTATTTCCGTTGCAGCGGGTAGCGACGCAGCAAGAAACGTTTCCCACCTTGTTTTAATGGATAACAACTTTAACTCTATGCCAAAAGTCGTTCACGAAGGTAGACGTGTTATAAACAACGTTCAATGTTCGGCATCATTATTCCTTATGAAAACCTTGTTTACAATGTTTATGGGAATAGTTACCCTTTGCCTACCCTATATGCACACCTATCCGTTTAGACTTCCGCATATGATTATGATAGAAGTTTTAGTAATAGGTATTCCCGCTTTCTTCCTATCATTCCAACCAAACGACGCAAGGGTTAGCGGTAGATTTATTTCATACGTCATAAAGAAATCTTTACCTGGTGCAACTTTAATGCTTTTAAGCGTTATTATTATTGAGATACTTAAAAACAATCTCGGCATTTTTGACGAGAGTGTATACACGACTATGAGTGTATTTGCATTAACCTATGCGGGAATTGTAAATCTATTTGCAACCTGCAGACCACTCAATAGATACCGTACGTTGCTTTTCTTCGCTAGCACGGCGTGCGTAACTGCTATTGTTCTTTTTGCTATAATTTTTGGCATACCTATGCTAAGTTTTACGCAAATGCTTCCGCTAACGGAGTATTGGCACCACATACTCATAGTAATTGCAAT
>JAGCIP010000205.1 GCA_017648525.1 Clostridia bacterium | reverse complement strand
TTAGGGTCTTTCACTACTAAATTTTCATCAATTTCGTTGCGATAACCTAGCCCCGAACACTCTGGGCAAGCACCAAACGGATTATTAAATGAAAATAAGCGTGGTTCTATTTCTTCAATGCTAACCCCACAGTCAGGGCAAGAATATTTGGTTGAATATAAATTTTCTTCACCGTCTAAAACTTGCACGGCAACCAAACCGTCGGCAAGTTTAAGCGCAGTTTCTATACTGTCCGCAAGGCGTTTTTCTATGCCTTCTTTAACGACTAATCTATCTACAACTACGCTGATATTATGCTTTTTATTTTTGTCTAAAATAATTTGTTCGTCAAGGTCGTAAACCACGCCGTCTACTTCTACCCTTGCGTACCCGCTCTTTTTATAATTTTGAAAATTCTTGCCGTACTCCCCTTTTTTACCACGAACGACTGGGGCTTTAACTAAAATTTTAGTTCCCACGGCTAACGCCATAACCTTATCGGTAATTTGGTCAACCGTTTGACGAGAAATTTCCCTACCGCACAAAGGACAATGCGGAACACCGACTCTTGCAAAAAGCAAGCGGAAATAGTCGTAAATCTCCGTTACCGTGCCAACCGTTGAGCGTGGGTTGTGAGAAGTTGTTTTTTGGTCGATTGAAATGGCGGGAGAAAGCCCTTCGATAGACTCTACGTCGGGTTTTTCCATTTGCCCTAAAAACATTCGTGCGTAACTTGAAAGGCTTTCCACGTATCGCCTTTGACCTTCTGCGTAAATAGTTTCAAAGGCAAGCGTACTCTTTCCGCTACCAGATAAGCCTGTAAAAACTACCAACTTATCACGCGGGATAGTAAGGTCTATATTTTTTAAATTATTCTGTTTTGCACCTTTAATTTTTAAGTATTCCATAATCTACTTTCTCATTTTAAGTTTGAGTTTTGCAATAGTATCTCTAATCTCAATACAACGCTCAAAGTCTAAATTTGCAGACGCTATTTTCATAAGCGCTTTTAATTTTTCTATTTCTTCTGGTATATCTTGCTTTTTAACGTCTTTTGTTCTATCTGCTTTTTTAGTAATCTCTAAAGTGTTAACTATATCTTTTACTATGGTTTTTGGGGTTATACCGTGTTCACGATTATATTCGCTTTGGATTTTCCTTCTTCTTTCGGTCTCGTCAATCGCGCGTTTCATACTGCCCGTAATAGTATCGGCGTACATTATAACCCGACCTTCCGCATTTCTTGCAGCACGGCCTATCGTTTGAATAAGCGAAGTTTCACTACGTAAAAAGCCTTCCTTGTCGGCGTCTAAAATAGCCACTAATTTAACTTCGGGTAGGTCTAAACCTTCTCTTAAAAGGTTTATACCGCAAAGAACGTCAAACTCTCCAGCACGAAGTGCGGAAACAATTTCTATTCTTTCCATAGTATCTATATCGCTGTGCATATATCTTACTCGAACGCCAGATTCCTTTAAGTATTCGGTAAGACTTTCCGCCATTTTTTTAGTAAGGGTTGTAATAAGCACTCTACCGCCGTCCGCCGTAACCTTGTTTATTTCAACCAGCAAATCGTCTATTTGGTTTTTGGTTGGTTTTACTACAATTTCAGGGTCGATAAGTCCCGTTGGGCGAATAAGTTGCTCAACCACTTGCCCCGCTTGTTCTAATTCGTACTTAGCGGGGGTTGCGGAAACGCAAATCATTTGCCCCACACGCTCGTCAAACTCGTTAAAAGTAAGCGGTCTATTATCAAAAGCGGACTTTAACCTAAACCCGTAATCTACGAGATTAGTCTTTCTTGAACGGTCGCCGTTATACATTGCGCCTATTTGCGGAATAGTCATATGCGACTCGTCTATAAACACGATAAAGTCGTTTGGAAAATAATCTAAAAGGGTAAAAGGAGGCTCGCCTATATCCCTGCCGTCAAAGTATCTACTGTAATTTTCTATACCCTTACAAAAGCCTATTTCTTTTATCATTTCTATATCGTAATCGGTTCTCTGCTTTAGGCGTTGAGCTTCTATAAGTTTACCGCTTTCATTAAAGAAAGCAACTTCTTCATCTCTATCTCGCTCTATTGCGCACACGGCAAGATTAAGTTTTTCTTGCGCCACCGCATAATGACTTGCAGGAAAAATAACCGCATGTTTAAGTTCGGATATTACCTTACCCGACACAAATTCTACTTCTAACAATCTATCGATAGTATCGCCGAAAAACTCTACCCTGATTAGAATTTCAGTATTAGACGATGGGAATATATCGACAACGTCCCCACGCACTCTAAACGAAGAACGAGAAAAATCCACGTCACGACGAGTGTATTGCACGGCAACTAATCTTCGCATAAGTTCGTCACGAGAAATCTCGTCGTCGGGGCGGAGAGATATTGCTAAACGGTAATATTCTTCGGGTGCGCCTAATCCATATATGCACGAAACCGACGCAACCACGATAGTATCCGCCCTTTCCGAAAGCGAACAAGTTGCCGAGTGACGAAGTTTATCAATTTCGTCGTTAATAGAAAGGTCTTTTTCTATGTAAGTATCGGTGGTAGGAATATATGCTTCTGGTTGATAATAGTCGTAATAAGAAACGAAGAACTCCACCCTATTATTAGGGAAAAATTCTCTAAACTCGTTGCA
Organism: Clostridia bacterium; assembly: GCA_017648525.1. Classification (GTDB taxonomy): domain Bacteria; phylum Bacillota; class Clostridia; order Christensenellales; family Borkfalkiaceae; genus UBA1259. Next base: position 4,072 of record JAGCIP010000205.1, on the reverse strand, counting down.
CAGTTGGGCGGCGAGAGTTTTGTTGTGTGCTATAACTAAAGCAGGGCGGTTAACGTTTTTAATTACGTTAGCCATTGTGAAAGTTTTACCACTCCCCGTAACGCCCAAAAGAACCTGCGTACGCAAACCGTCACGCAAGCCCTCGGTCAACTTCTCAATCGCTTGAGGTTGGTCGCCCGTCGGCGAATATTCAGAATGAAGTTCGAACTCTCTTTTTTCCATAACTTAAAAAATTGCCTTTAGTATTAAACCTATGATAAAACTTAAAATCGCCAAACCTACGGTAAGGCATAAACGCATTAAAATATATCTTTGTTGCGCCCTTTTTTCTCTATTGTAGCCCTTGCCTTTATCGGTTAAAGTTACACAGTAAATCCTTTCCCCACGCCTATCCGAATAAATCAAGTCAAAATATCCGTCCGAGGACAAATCTTCCATAACTCGCTCTAACTTGCTTTGAGTAAGCCCCACAACGCCCGATAACCGAATTAAGTCCACGGGGCTAATAAGTTGAGTGGCTTTTTCATAGCAAACGCCGTATACTGCGTGCATCACCTTGTTCTCTATCTTTGAAAGCATTTTATTACCCACCGAGAACAAGCGTAAGCGCAACAATCAACGCACTAACTAAACCGCCTGACACCCCACCTAAAAAAGCCCATAAAAAATATCTTTTTTCCACTCGGCTATTTTCTATTTCACTTTCAACAGCACGTTCAAAAACCGTTCTTCCTTTGGGCAAAGTGCAAACGCACACTTCAATCTCGTCCTGATATTTAACGCTTATATATTCTCTTTCGCAAAGATTGATTAACAGTTTAGAAACTTCTTCTTTATCAGCGAGAAACCTGCGTGGTAAAGAAAGCGCCAAATCTTCTAGTGCAAATATTTTATAACCCGTACCGACACACTCACCGTTTATAATTTTAAGCAGAACCATACAACGCTCGTCAAGCATAATACACCTTCCCGCTTATTATTTTGGCTATTAGTCGGTAAACTTATACCTAAATTGTACCACAAAACACCCACTTATGTAAATTAAAAACGCCCGCTTTATCACCAAAGCGGGCGTTTGATTTTTACTTGTCTTTTTTTGCGCTTAAAAGGTTTAACAAAATATAAACTCCTATAAGCAACGCTACCGATACGCAAACTACCAAATAAGCCGTTCCCATCTCTACCTTTTCGCCAAAAAAATAAATATTACAGTCTATAGAATCTTTTATGGCTGTTATCGCTTGTTCAGGTAAATGACTTTCCATTTCGGCAAACACACCGCTTAAAGCGTGATTCCTTATAAGCGAAGTTCCGTAAGTGCCCGGTAAAAACATCACCGTATTTCTTAACCCTTCCGAAAAAGTTGATAAGGGCATATACGCACCGCAAACAAAACCATAACACGAACTAACTATTGAGCCAACTGCGGAAATTTGCCCTTGCGAAGAAAGGAAAAAGTTTATTACCGAAGAAAGAGCCGTTCCAAAAGCCACTAATATAAACACGTCAAGGAGCAACAACAAAACGTCTGTAAAACTTAAATACCAACCAACTGCGCTAACGTAAATTAAGGTAGCGGTAAGCGCAACCACGCAAATAATGAGCGTGCTAATGGTGGTTGAAAGGTAATAACCCACGGCAAGCGTGTGGCGTTTTACAGGGGTTATTAAGAAATCTTTTCTCGCACCTGAAATTTTGTCTTGCACCATAAGCATATTAGAGCAAAAAGACACGGTTACGCAAGATACGGCAAGCAAAGACGACATTAATTGCCCCGCAACGCAACCTTCTAAAAGGTTGTCGGGAATAGTTACACCTTGCGGAAAAGACATTTGCAAACTATCACGATACACGTTTGACAAAAAAGTCGCATAAAGCACCAACAAAATAAGCGGAGTTATTAGCGAAGTGAAAAACAAACCTTTATCTTTAAAAAACAATTTCGTGTTCCTTTTTAGAATTATTCCAAAAGTTTTCATTTCTCGCTATCCTCCGTCAATTTTTTGCCCGTTACAGTTAAAAACACGTCGTCCATCTTTCCTTTAGTTATCTCGTAATCCTTAAACAACTCTGGATTTTCTATAATGAGATTAGTCGCAACCCACGTGTTTGCTACTTTCAATCTGTATGCGCCCGATACTTCTTGATAAGGTAGTCCTAATCTTTCAATCTGTTCTTTCGTTACCGAATATATAGTAATATAATCGCCCGTATACTTATTTTTAAGTTCAATAGGCGTTCCTTCGGCAACTCGTTTTCCGCCGTCTATAATAAGAACGTAATCGGCATCTCCCGCTTCTTCCATATAATGCGTTGTTAAAAGAACGGTCATTTTATTACTTTTTCTCAAACCGTCTATAACTTTCCACATAGTACGTCTAGTCTGCGGGTCTAATCCCGTAGTAGGCTCGTCTAAAATCAAAATCTTGGGTTTATGCAAAAGCGCTCTTGCAACGTCTATCTTTCGCCTTTGCCCACCAGACAATTTGCCAACAACTCTATTAAGGAATTTTTCAAACTCTAAAAGGCTTGCTAACTCCTTGAGCCTTTTTTCAAATTCTTCGCCTACTATTCCGTAAAGGCTTGCTCTATGTTTTAGATTATCTTTTACCGTCAAAGAGCCATCTAATACCGAATTTTGAAAAACTACGCCAAGTTCTTTTCTAACCTTGTTTGGATTTAAGTCAGAATCTTCTCCGTCGATAAAAATTCGCCCGCTATCTTTTTTTAGCGTCTTGCAAAGTATAGATATTGTGGTTGACTTGCCTGCGCCGTTTACACCTAAAAAGGCAAATAGTTCCCCTTCTTTAACGCTAAAACTTAAATCATCCACCGCTTTAAGGTCGCCAAAACTCTTACAAAGATTTTCTATCTTTATTATCTCAGTCATTACTTTCTCCTAAAACGTTATCGGCAACACCTGCAACAACGTCGGCTTTTACTAACGCTAATCCTTTTTTAACGTCGCCAAATAATATTAAACTATCGCCCGCTTTTATATTGAAAACCTCTCTTGCTTCCTTTGGAATTACAATTTGTCCTTTTTCCCCAACCTTGCAAATTCCAAACATATATTTTCCTTTACCTACTTCCATAACAACCTCCGTATAAAAAGTATGAAAAGTTATACTTTTCCTACTAATTATACTATGCAATAAAACCCAAGTCAAGTATTTTACAAATAAAATTTTTTATGTTAAAATGTTTTTATCAAAAAAAGGAAAATAAAGATGAAAACCTTAAAAACACAGAGAAACAGTAAGAATTGTATAGTTTGCGGTATGGAAAATCCGTTTGGGCTTAAAGCGGTTTTTTATGATTTAGACGACCAAAGCGTTGCTTGTGAAGTAACTTTTCGTTCTGAACATCAAAGTTACCCAAGTAGAACTCACGGCGGAATGATAAGCACTTTGCTTGATGAAATTATGGGCAGAGCGCTTTGGATAAAAGAGCCTGAAACCTTTGGTGTTACAACGACTATGAGCGTAACCTTTCGTCGCCCCGTGCCGTTCGGGGTTAAATTAAAAGCACGTGGTTATATAACTTTTGATTCAAAAATGGGATTTACTGCTAAAGGCGAAATTTACGATTTAAATAATAATCTACTTGCTGAAAGCTCGGCTCGTTATCTTAAAATGAGTTTAGAACGTGCATTTGGGCAAGGTGCAGATTTCCACCAAGAAATGTGCTACGAAATGCCTTCTCTCATTGAAAGTTTTGATTTCCCAGATAAACGACAAAGCGAAAAATAATTTGAGTCCTCCTTCAGTAACAATTCCGCCGTTGTTATCATAAAATAATAACGACACACGAAGGAGGATTTTTTTGTATGTGTTTATTTGGTTGTAACGAAAATTGTAATTGCAAATGCTGTCGTGGTCCGCGTGGTCCTATAGGTCCTACGGGTGCAACGGGCGCAAGAGGTCCGCAAGGACCTCAAGGTGCTACAGGTCCCGTCGGCGCTACCGGTGCTGTTGGTCCGCAAGGTCCCGCTGGTGCTAGGGGGTTAAGGGGTCCGCAAGGTCCTCAAGGTGCTACTGGCCCGCGTGGTCCTATAGGTCCTACGGGTGCT
>JAGCIP010000204.1 GCA_017648525.1 Clostridia bacterium | reverse complement strand
TAATGAAACTCCGTTTTCTTCTGCCGAGCGAATTGCGGGAGTTAAAACGCTTTCAAGGTCTTTTGCCGTAAGGTTATCTTCGATTTGAATAACAACCCCGCTAACCGACGCTAACGACGCATATTCTACGCATTCTGTAATAACACCAACTTCTACCGAACGGTTAATTTTGCTCGGACAGGTTATTACAGGGATTGCAATTTTTCTATTTACTAATTTTCTTTTAGCATCACCCGTAACAGAAGAACGGAAAATGCTATCTTGATGTTGGGTTTTTTCTTTTTTTACGTCGCAAATTTCAACGCCGTCATAACCGTAACTTTTAACCACGTTACAAAGGTCGATAAAACTTTTTGAACTAACAAATTTATCGGGAAAAGCAAATTTCATTTTAGTTTTCCTCGTAAACGATTTTATTAAGTGCATTTATGTAGGCACGAATACAAGCACCAACAATGTCGGTTGAAACGCCGTTACCGGGATACAATTTTCCATCTGCTCTTAAACGGATTATTGACGAACCAACCGCACCCCTGCCCTTGGTTACTGCGTGAACTTGGAAATCGTCAAGTTCATAATGATGTCCTATTACTTGCTCAATAGCGTGGAAAGCAGCGTCTATAGGTCCATCGCCCGTAGAAACGCCTGTAAATTTTCCCCCATCTTTTTCAAGCGTAACGTTAGCAGTAGCAGGAATGATGTTGCCACTATTAACAACGTAGTTTACTAAATGATAGGTCGACGGCACTTGCATAGCCGTGCTTGCTATTACCGCTTCAAGTTCTTTTTCGTCGATAACTTCTTTGGTTGCCGTAAGTTTCTTAAACTCGTCGTAAACTTTTCCTATATCTTCGTCTGAAAGTTCGTATCCAAGTTGTTTAACCACGCAACTAACTTCCTTAACGGTTGAATTAGAATTTAAACTACTACTTGTTTTATTATCGTCGTCTTGGTCCTGCGCATCTACTGCAACTCCATTAATAATCGACGAAACACTCTTTGCGTTGGTAACGTCTACGCCGCAGTCTGCGTCTAAAGTAAACTTCTTTGCCCTAAACACGTCGGCAAGAACGTCTAAAGCAAGGTAGTCGCCGTAAACGGAAGTTTTTACGCCGTCCGCACCTACTTCTATCGCCTTTAAGGCACACGCAACAGCAAGCGAAAGTGCGTTTGACGGTTGAACGAAAACTTTAATATCGCAAGCGTCTTTTATTTGCTTAACTAACTTTGCGTAATCTTCTGGGAAAGCTTCTCCAGCATCGTCACAAACGGTAATAGACTTAACCCCAAGTGCAGAAACTGATTTAGCAAGTTCTACAACAAAGTCAGGTTCAGCCCTAAAAGCGTCTTTTGCGACAAATTCAACACACCCACAAATTTCAAGTGCCGAATTACAAAGTTCTTCAATTTTAGTCTTCATTACAGGGGCTTTCATATGGTGGAAATATTCCATTTGCGCAGTAGATACAGGCATAACTACTTGCAAGCCACCCTTATTAGCCTTTTTAAAACAATCGGCAACAACTTTTAAATTACAGCCGTCAACAACAGGGATTTTTACTATAGCATTTTTCACGGTAGACGCAATCGTGCTATAAATAACTTCGTTCTCCTTTGAGGCGGTTATAACAGGTAGTTCTATAGCATCAACTAATAGCGCATCTAGTTTTTCAGCAATGGCTAGTTTTTCCCTAAAAGTAAGCAACAAGTCTTGCTCTTCAACAACCTTAAGCGTAACGTCTGATACTATAATTTTTTTCATAATATGTTCTCCTGTATGAGTTTTTACATTTTTGTAGCGTTTTTATAAATAAAAAACAAAACGCCCCCGACAAAAGTCTGGGACGATTATTTACCGTGGTACCACCCGAATTATTGTAACTCTAATTTTACAATCACTCTTTTAGTCTTTAACGAAACTATCCGTAAACAACTAATTTAATACTCTATTCAACCGTTCCAAATGCCCTTGTCTAGTTACACTTAACGCATATAATACATTATATATGTTGCGCTAAATTTTGTCAAGCAAATGTCCGTGTTTATTCAAGAAGAAAGCGGGATTATAAACCCATAAAAAACAAAAAATCCCCGACTAAAAGTCAGGGACGATTTACACCGCGTTACCACCCGAATTACCGCAAAAAATACGGTCACTCATTTGCTTTTAACGGGGCTTCCGTAAACGATTACTATTAGTTCGCCGTTTCCGCTCCGGAATGAGTAACGAAAGACAACGCATTGACTTGCACCACCCGCCAACTCTCTGAATAATCACCGTTTCGTCTATTTCCATCACAGCGTTTTATAAAATTTTTATTCATTATAACACCGACGAATTGTTCCGTCAAGTGTTTTAATAGCAAAATCCTAAATTTTAAGCAATTTTTTTATATTGCCCGAAAATATCATTTCCCTTTGATTTTCAGTAAGTTTTATAGCGTTAAAGCGTTCTAATTCTTTACTTGCATCCCACATAGGAAAATCGGTAGCAAAAAAGAATTTTTCCGCACCTAAAAGGTTTATTATTTCCTTTGCTTTTGCAGGAGTTATAAACGCAAGCGACGAGCAAGTGTCAAACCACACGTTATTAAGCCCAACGTAAAGTTTTGCGTCATCCCAACAGCGATACCCACCAAAATGTGCGGAAATAAATTTTACCTCGGGGTATTTCTTTGCCATTTTCACAAGTCTAAAAGGTTTTGAATAATCAAACCTATCGTCCCCGACGTGAAAAAGAATAGGCAACCTATCACCCACTATTTTATATATTTTTTCAGCGTCTTCTCCGTCGATATAGAATTTTTGAAAGTCGGGGTGTAATTTTATACCTTTAAATCCGTTTTGTATACACCAGTCGACTTCGTCTTTAATTTCTTGTTCACTTAAATCTTGATGCAACGTCATAAAGCCGATAAACTCTTTATACTTGTCCATCTCGCTCTTTATAAACATGTTAATAGAACGAACTTGATGAGCGGTAGTAGCAACAGAGTGTACAACGTATTTGCTAATTCCCGCACGTTTACCATCTTCTATTAATCTTGCGGTAGTGCCCGCATCCATTTCCATTTCAATGTCGTAAAATTTACCGATAGCAACCGTTGCTTTTTCCGCAATTTTATCAGGATATATATGTGCATGTGCGTCTATTATTTCCATTTCTAGTCCTCTTTTATATATCTTTTTAAGTATGTTAAGTCAAGTTTCCACTCGGGAACAGAGTTCCTTTGTTGATGTAATTCATTTGCAATTCCTAGTGCCTTTCTATATTCGGCATAAGAACAACCGTTAACTTTCATAAAGTGTTTTTCTGCACGTTCTTCGTTTCCTTTTAATTGAGTGTATCCTATATGTATCACACTATGACAATCTTTGCAAACGGCTATAATATCTTCTAACTTTTGTACACCGTTTTCAATATCGTAACTCCAACGCTCGTGCGCATCTAATCTATTCGTTTGTTTTCCACAAACAACGCATTTACCGCCCGCTCGCTCCATTGCCTCTGCACGCAAAAAATCCCATTGCTTTTTCGATAATAACGAGCGCAAATTTGAGTACCAACAACTATCTGGAACAAGTTCAAAATTTAATTTGTATTCCATAATTACACAGCCCTACTTTCGTGGCAAACTAAATAAATAATTTGATATTCGTTAGAAAGTTCTTTAACAAGCGCAAGGGCTTTTTCTATCTTTTTATCGTCTAAATTATAGAACGGGTCGTCAAGAATTATAAAAGGTTTTTCCCCGGTAAATAAAACGTCGGTTAAGGCAAATCTTTTGCAAATTTCAAATAAATTTTGATAACCTTTGCTATAATAATCGGTAACTCTCTGACCGCCAGTTTCTTCTACCGTAACGTTCAAATCAACGTCTATTTGCACCGATTTATCAAGGCTTGAAATCAATTTGTAATATTTATTCAAACTTTCTTGCAAGGGCGCACGATACCTAATTTTTAAGTTCTCATCAGCGGTTTTTAAATACTTTGCCGTGAGATTTAACACACTAAAATCTTCTTCGTACTGTTTAATTTTTTCGCCAAGTTCGGCTTTTTTACTTTCTAATTCAGCATAAGAATAGGCTATCTCTTGATGCGCTTTCATACTCGCCTGTTTGTTTGCAAGTTCTATACTCTTTCTCGTGTACTCGTTTTGCACAGCCTTTAATTGCAAATTAAGTTGTTCTAAACTCTCGGGTTCGTCTTTGACAACTAAAAAAGACGACTTTTCCGTTTCCAACTCTGCGAGTTCTAAATCAACTTGTTTAACGTCCGTTAAAATGCGCGCATAAACCCTATAAATTTGTAAAATATAATCCAAAGACGTTGCCTTATTATACCCACCACCAAGATTAAATGTGTTTATGAAAGCATTGATTTTATCGTCTAATTCGCGCGCTCTACTTTCACTTTTTACTAGTTCTTCTTTCTTCCTTTCGATTATTTCCAAATACTGTGGTGTGGGCTGATTATTATTCGGTTTCAAGAAAACATCAACAGTTAATTTCCCCGATAACATTAGCATAAAAACACCAACGTCTAGCCAACTTAATACAGAATCAAAACCCGCAATAAATAATGAAATCATGCCACCTACAACTCCTAAAATCGCGATGACATAAAACAACACGTTCAAAATCGGTTTGCTTTCTACAGACTTGGTTAAATTTTGCGCACTTAACGCTTCTAAATCCGCATTTAAATTTTCTATTCTTTCATCAAGTTTATTTAATTCGGCTAAATCATCTTGATAAATCGAAATCACTTTTTCATCAACGAGATTACCGTTGAGAATTTGTTCGGCTGAAGTTTTATCTTCGGTCAATTTTGCTCTTTGTGCAACTAGTTTTTCGTATCGTCTTTTATTTATAGCGCACG
>JAGCIP010000021.1 GCA_017648525.1 Clostridia bacterium | reverse complement strand
GTTAGCCCAGTATCTTTTTCTAAAATTTTTGAATTTTCAACCCCAAACACCTGCGCAACGCCAACTTCGTTTACAGGGTTTTTAATTTTAGACATTTTCACGGCAAACGGCGTGTAGCAATCTATCAATACCGATAAGTGTGGAAAATATTCGTTAAGAGAAGCGAATATTTTTCTAAGTTGGTCGTTGGTCAAATACATACTTAACCCTTCTAACACGACAATCGCCCTTTCGGCTTTTTCTAAACCGCTAATAAAAGAACAATCTCTAACGTCTGCGCATATCATATGGTAAATTTCAGTTTCTTTGTAATAGTTTTTACGCTCGTTTATAACCGTTTCAAAATCAACGTCGTACCAACTCTTAGAAAGCTCTTTCACCCTTTCAAATCGGCTATCCAACCCACAGCCCAAATTCAAAACCACGCTGTTAGGAAACTCTTTAAGTTTATCTTCTACCCAGTCGTCAAACACACGTGAACGCATTCCCATATATAATGCAAGCCACTTTGATTTCGACTTTCTCTTTAACGAAAACTCAACTTTCCCCCAAATTTCTTCGGCTTTTTTATCGTCAAGTATAATTCCACGTTTACTGACAAGTGCCTTGCCGTACAAGGGTATATATAAGGTTTTATTTACGCTGTTCATAATTAAATTCTCACCGTTTAATTTCCCTACTGTAATAAAAGCGAAACGCATCTGCCGTTTCGCTTTTAGTGGTTAAAACTTATTTTTCGTTTTTGTAAATTTCCTTAAAGTACTTATAGGTGTCAACCTTTAACTCACCACAAGCAGGTTCGTCACAAACGATAATTCCGTCTTGGTGCATTTGTAAAGCACTTATCGTCCAAGCGTGGTCAACACCACCTTCAACACAATGACGCAAAGCACGTGCTTTGTTGTGTCCGCTAATTAAAAGCATAACTTGTTTAGAATCACAAACCGTGCCAACACCAACAGATAAAGCCGTTTTGGGAACTTTGTTAACGTCGTTATCAAAGAAACGTGAGTTAACGATTAAAGTATCTTCGGTCAACGCACGAACACCCGTTCTAGAAGTTAAAGAAGTAAAGGGTTCGTTAAACGCAATGTGTCCGTCAACACCGCTACCGCCCATAAATAAATCTATTCCGCCGTAAGATGCAATCTTGTCTTCATAACGTTTGCATTCTGCTTCTAAATCTTCTACCATACCGTTGAGAATATTAATGTTTTCAGCAGGAATATCAATGTGGTTAAAGAAATTGTCGTGCATAAAATACCAGTAACTTTGGTCGTGGTCTTTGGGAAGTCCAACGTATTCGTCCATATTAAAAGTTACAACGTTCTTAAAGGTAACTTTGCCTGCCTTATTCATTTCGATAAGTTTTCTATAAACGCCAAGCGGAGAAGAACCCGTAGGCAAACCAAGAACGAACGGACGTGCTTCTTTGTGGTTGTTTATAGCGCTTGCTATATGTTCCGCCGCCCATTGACTCATTGCATCATAATTGTCTTTAATAATTAGTTTCATACCCATTAACTCCTTATAAGAATATATTTTTTATTTCCTTTTGATTATACAACTTATTAAACGATTTGTAAAGACATTTTTGTTTGAAAAAGAAAACTCTACAAAATTTTAACCATCAAAATTATTATTATAAATCAACTATTAAAGTTCTAAATCTTTTAATAATTTTGCAACGCTTTGACTCTTTTCGTCGTCCATATTTATCGTGCTTTCTAATTCCCTAGTTGCTTGCTCACGCCTTTCTTTGTTTAACAAATTAAACCAACGCTTAACCTGATAAAATGGAAATAAAATAGGGTGCTTTTTTAGGTTTGGATATATTATTTTTAGTTGAGAATAAGGCAAAAAAATTCTTGATAAAATAAAAAGGAATTTGCCTTTCTTTTGCTCGGTTTTAACTAAAACTCGATTTTGCACCGTTCCGTAAACTCCGCCTTCTAAAACGTATTGCTCTAACTCTCTATCTAAATCGCTCGCCTCTTTTTTAGAAAACCAAACCTCGGCAAGACTTTCCACTTCTTTCGCAAAGGTTAAAAGCCCTATTTCTTGCAAAAACTTTTCGCATTTTTCCCTGTCGAAAGAGAACTTTCTTTTTATCAACCAAAGATCTAAAAATGGTCTAATACCGCACCCGCCTTCTTTTACGTGAATTGCCATATGCAATATAAAATATCCGTAAAAAAACTCGTCCGCCATACGTCTTTCAAAGGTTTCTTTATTTTCTTCGTATTCCCAAACCTTTTCAAAAATGGACTTTTGCTGTGCGGTAGCATCATTTGAAGTCAAAGTATAGTGCAATTCCAAATGAACGCCACTCGGCGCATACATTTGTGCGTCGTGTCCGCCGATAAATTCACAGGTGTACTCTAAATCGTTTTTCAAGCAGTTAATAGCACTATCTAAATCGCTTTGTTTAACAAGAATATCTATATCGCAACTTGTTCTCATCCACCCTTGAGGGTACAAATCTTGAATAATTGCGCCCTTTAACGGCATAAACGGAATTTTAGCCTTTTCAAGCGTCGCACAAATTTGTGTAAATTCATAGCGTTTCTGCTCATAACGCATAACCGCCAAATTGCGTTCGTTCAAAAAGCGTTTTTGCGCTTCGCTATTTTCGGGCAAAAGCCCTTTTTTATCTAATGCGTCACCCACCAAATGCGACAAATCGTGCCTTTTAGAAAATTTAAATAATGTTGGCAAGACGTCTAATTCAACTATAATTTTTTCATCACGAAAAAGTTCTCCGTTCATTTCAAAACGGAGCAACTCAAATAAATTATCAATAATTTTTTCTCTTAACCCTTCCATCTCGCCTCTAAATCTTTTATCTGTTTTCGTACATTTTTTTGTAATAGTTTTTTATTTGTTAAAATTTTTTCCTTATAACTATATTTTGCCCATCCAAATAACTTTCCGCAAGACTTGCCATTCTAGCAATTTCTTTGCCAACCGTTTCAGGTTGCATTATTTTAGATTGGTCTTCTTCTGATGCAAGTTTTTTTCTTAACTCCGTAGCACACCTCCCAGGCGACAAGCAATAAACTTTTATTTTATAACTAGACAATTCCTCTGTAAGCGTCGAAGACATTTCTATTATTGCCGCCTTACTCATTGCGTACACAGACCATCCTGGTCTTGGAGTGAACCCTGCAGTAGATGCAATATTTATGATTTTTGAAACTTCTTTATTCCCCTTCATGTATTTTGCGCACTCCCTACATAATACGTAAGGCGCAAAAACATTCACACTAAAAGTTTTAAGCAAATTCTCGTCAGTAGTCTCAAATAAAAATTTAGGATCGGTATACCCAGCAATATTTAAAAGACAATCAATTGAATTATATTTATTATAGATATTTGATACAATAGACGGAATCTCATCTATATTACTAATATCAAAAGCAACAACATCAATATTACAACTACGACTCATCATCTGCTTTGTTCCCAATAGTAGGTCCTTCCGTCTACTGATTAAGACTATATTATCAAATTCCTTTAATCTTGATATTTCAATTGCAGCCGCACGGCCTATTCCCGCACTTGCACCAGTTATTATACAAGTTCGCATTAGTCTTTCTCCTTAACAAATTCTTCCTTTAATAGCATTTCTCCATATAAAAGATCGACATATTCTGTCATTTTAACATTGTAAGGATTGCCTTGTAGACAAAATATAGGTTTATTACAATAATAATAGACCATACTGGCATCCTCGGTAAATGTTTTTCCTTCTTTTAATGATAGTTCATGTGCGCGCAACAAATCAATTTTAGCAAACTTCTGAGGCAATTGTATATTAACAAGCTCTTCTCTATTTAACAAACCTGAAATATTATTAGCTTCATCTCTTTTCAAAACAGTATACGGTATTTGATAAGTATAAGACACATTTAAATATTCACATTGAATAAGTTTGTTAAAATCACTAACTGTAACCATTGGTCTTGCTGCCTCATGAATAATAACATTATCACAAGACACATGTTTTAATGAATTATAAACGGATTCTTGCCTTGTCTTACCTCCTTTAACAAAAATCACATTTCTACAAATTCTATAATCAACAATGTACCTCTTTATTAGAGCTTCGTATTCTTTTTCACATACAATTATAATTTCTTTAATCTCATTTATTCTAGCAACCCTTTCTAAAGTATGAACAATCATTGGTTTCCCCGCCAACAACAAATATTGCTTTGGAAGATCCTTGCCAAATCTTAAACCTTTCCCTGCTGACAATAATATAAAACTATACATTTCTTCTCCCTGTAAATATTATTTTCTATAATTAATTTTTTCTAAAATATAATCAACTACTCTTTTTGAGCTCTTACCATCGCAACTATAATTACATAAATCACGAATATCTCGCCGTTCATCTCTCAAAAGGTCTTCTCCGTTTGATACCCTTTCAACAAACCCCATTAATTCTTCAAGAGTATATATCTTTTCTGCGCCTTGCAAATAATACTCATAATTTTCTATTAAACCTGGTTTTTGTTTGTATTCTTCTATATCTTCCCAGACTACTGCAATAGGCTTATCGCACAAAGTATAATCATAATAAATAGAAGAATAGTCAGAAATAAGCGCATCACACCCGCCGACGAATTCATAAGATGAAATATTGTTTTTAGCAAAAAAACCATCGTCAATAAAGAGAATATTACTCAAGCCTAAATCCTTAACGCAAGAAACGTCTTGGGCAAAATGTGGTTTTAATACAATGAAAACATTTCGTTTTTTTGCAAAATCATTTAACTCCTTTGCTTTATTTTCCTCACTTATAATTGG
>JAGCIP010000203.1 GCA_017648525.1 Clostridia bacterium | reverse complement strand
AGTCTTGCGGGCCTAACGGTATTTACGAAAACGGTTTAGGGGACGACGGCTTGCCATCTACTTATGAAGAATTCTTCTATTTATTAGATTATATGCTAGACGAAGACGTTACTCCGTTTATTTGGACGGGTAAATCTACCCACTATTCATTGTATCTCTTCTGTTCGTTAGTTTCTTACTATATGAATAGAGCAGAACGTGTAGCAGGCTTATCTTTTGATTCTGGTAATGCTGATTATAGATACGTTGACGGCTTTGATGCTAACGGCGAACCTATTGTAAAGACGGCAAAGATTACCGCAGATAACGGTTATTTGGTAAAACAATCTTACGCTAACTATTTAGCGTTAAAGTTCCAAGAGGCGTTATATACTCACGGTAAAGACGGAAAGAAATATTACGATAGCCGTGTTATCGGTGGCTCACTTTCTAATACGACTGCACAAAGCGTTTATATGAACAGTACTACTGATATGAACGATAAAAACGATATTGCTATGCTAATTGAAGGTAGTTATTGGTATAACGAAGCCGGTAAAGAAAACGACCCCGTTGGTAAAACTAGGGGCTTTAAGATGATGAGATTACCGTCTAAAGAAACGGGAACTGTAAACGAAAACGAACAAGTTAACTCTGCATTAGCAGAAGGTTTTGATATGTGGATGGTTGTGAACAAGAATATTGAAAACAATCCCGAAAAACTCAAAGCGGCAAAAGCGTTCGTTCAATATTTCTATACCGATAAGTCAATGCAAACTGTTACCACCACTACTGGTATTCCCGTTGCACTTAAATACGATTTGACTTCTGCTCAATATAACGATTTGTCTGTATTTGGTAAATCGTCTTGGGACATTTATAAGGAAGCAATGGATAACAACTCTTACGTAACGAGTTTATCTTCAAGCGGTATCTTTATGAAACAATATAGCTATTTTGCTCCTAACTCTTTGAGTTATACTTACAAAACTAGGGTGGACGGCAAAGAAAGAGATACGGTTTTCTCGGCTATGACTGAATACGATATAGATGCAAGAACTTATTTTGAAGGTATGGCTATTACCCCAAGCAACTGGGAATCTAACTATAAAAAATACGCTTAAAGGATAAAATAAAATGGCAACGATAAAAAAGAAAGGTATAGATAAAAAATTATTATTCTATATAATGTTGATATCATTACCACTATTACAGTATGCGATATTTTATATCTACGTAAATATAAATTCATTCGTATTAGCGTTTACTTCTACTGATGCGCTAACGGGTGTTACTACTTTTGCGGGGTTTGATAACTTTATAGAAGTTTTTAGAAGATTTTTCGCATCGGAGGACTCGTATCAGTTCGGGATAATGTTCAAAAACTCGCTAACCGTTTATGGAGCAAGTTTAGTTTTGCACTTGGCGTTCTCTCTTTTGTTCGGTTTCTACTTATATAAAAAAGGACTAGGACACGGAATTTTTAAGTTTATCTTGTTCTTGCCAAATATTATACCGGGCATAGCACTATTATCAATTTATAAATATGCAGTTGAAACTGCGGTTATAGACGTTTATAATATGCTTGGTTTTGAACCTATTTACACCTTATTGAACGGCAAAGACACGGTTTTTGGAACGGTTTTGTTCCACAACTTATTCTTTGGTTATGGTACTCAAGTAATGATGTATTTAGGTGCAATGAATAAAATAAACCCGTCCATATCAGAAGCGGCACAACTTGACGGCGCATCTTATTTGAGAGAATTTTGGTCTATCGTTTTGCCGTGCATATATTCAACGGTTATTACTCTAGTAGTTGTTGGATTAACTGGTATTTTTGCATCTGATATGGGGCTTTACAGCATGTTCGCAATGAATGCACCTGCCGAAACGAGAACGCTTGGCTATTATTTGCAAAGAGAAACGCTTTTCTATTCCACGGATAAATCTCATTGGCCACGTATAGCAGCGGTAGGTTTGTGCTTTACTTTAGTAGTAGCGCCTTTAACTATTGTGGTAAAGAGATTCTTGGAAAAACGTGACCCGATGGCATAGGAGGAAGTTATGAATAATAAAAGAGATTTTATATTTAAAGCAGTATTTTTCAGTATCTTATTATTGTATTCAATATTGTTGTTGCTCCTACTTTTTTGGGCTTTAACCAGTTCTATTAAGACTAACGTAGACTTTGCTGAATTAGGTAATAGTATAGGATTACCTAAAGACGAAAATACAAGAGAAATATTAGCGCCTTGGGCTTGGGCTTGGGGAAACTTTAAAGAAGCGACCAAGTATTTAACAGTTACTGGCTTATACAGAAACGGTAGGGCTATTTCCGTTCCTTTTGGAACTCAACTTTGGTATACCTTTGTATACGCTTTCGGTTGCGCTGCCGTTTCAACCTTGTGTCCTGCTATTATGGCGTACGCTACTTCTAAATTCAAATACGGATTTAACGCAGTAATTGACGTTATCGTTATCGTGACAATGATATTACCTATCGTAGGTTCTTCCGTATCAATGATTTCGTTGTTGCATCAATTGCAAATTTATGATACTTTCCTTGCCGTTTACGCGCAAAAGTTTAACTTCCCGCATATGTATTACTTGGTTTTGGCTGCAATATTTAGGGGAATACCTAAAGACTATTACGAAGCAGCGTATATAGATGGCGCTAGCGAGTGGCAAGTTATGCTCGAAATTGGTTTCCCGTTAATCTTAAATTCGTTAGGATTGATTTATTTATTGTTCTTTATCAGTTATTGGAACGATTACAACACACTTTTATATTACGCTCCTTCTCATCCTACCATTATATATGGTTTGTTTAGAATTATGACCGATCCAACGGGTAGTAGTACAAGGGGTGAATTGCCGATTCAAATGGCAGGTTGTATTATAATCGTTGTGCCTGTAATTATATTGTTCGCTATATTTAAGGACAAGGTAATGGGTAACTTAACCATAGGTGGCGTAAAAGAATAAATTTTGACTTGTTTAAGGATGGTTTTATTATGGAAAAAATATACGAAGTTGCAATTTTAGGCGTGGGCGCTCGTGGTGGTGACACTTACGGGCGTCTCATAAACACGCACGCAAAAGATAAATTTAAGATTGTTGCTCTTTGCGATATGCGTAAGGAAAGGCTACAAAGATTTGCAACGGAATTTGGGGTGGATAGTTCGGCTTGCTTTACTGACGAAGAAGAGTTCTTTAAGCAAAAACGTGCTGACGTTTTGATTATTGCTACCCAAGACCAAGACCACTATGCACACGCAATGAAAGCCTTTGAATGCGGTTACGACATTATGCTTGAAAAGCCGATAACCGATAATAGAGAAGAGTGCGAAAATTTGCTTTCCGCACAGAAAAAGTACGGCAAAAAAGCACTCGTTTGTCACGTGTTGCGTTATGCGCCCGCTTTTCTTAAAGCAAAAGAATTATTAGACGCTGGCAGTATCGGGCGACTTGTTGCTGTAACTATGTTAGAACAGGTTGCATACTGGCACCAAGCGCATAGTTACGTTCGTGGAAACTGGCGTAACCAAAACGTTACAGCGCCTATGATTTTGGCGAAAAGTTGCCACGACCTTGATTTGTTGCAATATTACGCAGGCGCTAAATGTAGAAGCGTTTCGTCTGTAGGCGACCTTGCTTATTTTAACAGTCAAAACGCACCGGAAGGAGCGGCTAATCGCTGTACAGAGTGTAAATATATTAACGACTGCCCTTATAGTGCAAAACGTATTTACGTTGATAGATGGCTAAAGGTTAAAAACGAAGATATTTGGCCGTACAATATTTTAGTTGAACCGCCTATTACTAAAGAAAAACTAGAAAAGGCTATTAAAGACGGACAATACGGCAGATGTGTTTTTGCTTGCGACAATAACGTTGTTGACCATCAAATAACGCAAATGACTTTTGAAAACGGCGTTAAAGCGACGTTGACTATGACTGGGTTTACCGCTAATAGTGGAAGAAAGATTATTTTTCACGGAACTACGGGTGAATTAGAACTCAACGAAGAAGTTGATAGTTTATTCGTTAAAAAGTACGGCGCTGAACAGGTTAAAGTCGATTTTAATATTGATAATCATCAAGGTTACGGACACGGTGGTGGAGATTATTATTTAATTAAAAATCTTTACGATATGATAGAAGGTCGTGCAAGTAGCGTAACTTCTCTTGACGCATCTATAGAAAGTCACTTGATGGGAATTTCAGCTGAAGAATCCAGATTGAACGGTGGGAAATTGATAAACGTTCATAAAAGTTTATAAAATTTGATTTGCATCAAAGAGTTTGCTTACTGGGAGAATTTAAAATGCTAGACAAAACTCATAATTATGTTCAAAATACTTGGGAAAAAGCAAAGGTTGAGATAACGGCAAAAAAAGGCGAAAAATATTGGTTGCCTTGTCCGTTTGTTCCGCCTTGTGTTACTGGATATTTCCGGGTGCTATTTTATTGGGACACCTTTTATACTAATAAAGGGTTAATTGCGGACGGGTTTATAGACCTTGCAAAAAATAACGTTGACAATCTACTCTATATGTTAGATAAACTTGGTTTTGTGCCTAATTCTTGGAGCGATAGCGGAACTAAATGGTGTTCACAACCCCCGTACTTGCATTTTATGGTGAGAGATATTTACGAACAAACCAAAGACGTTGAGTGGTTAAAGTCCGCTTATTTCTCATTAAAGAAAGAATATGAGTTTTGGATGAAAGACCGCATGACAGAAACGGGGCTTAATAGACATTATCATTTACCGTTAACTCAAGACGATTTGGTGTATTATTACGATTATATAGGAACTAACCGTATAAAAATCCCTATGGATATTCCGGCTGAAGAAAAAGCGGAAATTGCGCACGGATACGTAGCGTCAGGGGAAGCGGGGTTAGACTACTCGCCAAGATTTAGGACTTTTGGCGACGATATTATTCCCGTCGATTTAAACGCTAATTTATATGGTTTGGAAAGTGACCTTGCTGAATGGTCGGAAATGTTTGAGCCAGAAAAAACCGGTTTTTATAAAATCGCTATGAAAAATAGAAAGGCTTTAATGGATAAATATTGTTTGGGCAATGATGGCTTATATCACGATTACAATTATTTAACTAAAACGCAAAATACCTTTGTTTTTTCTGGCCAATTCATGCCGTTTATTACGGGCATGTTATCAGGAGAAGAACTCGTTAAAAAAGTTATGTTAGTGTTAGAAAATAATCACGGTGTAACTTCTACGGAAAAAGATAATGAAGAAGGGCATATTCCTTATCAATGGTCGTATCCTAATTCTTGGGCGCCCGATAATTATTTATGTGTGACGGCATTAGAGAAAAACGGTCTAATGGACGACGCAAAACGTGTTGCTCTAAAATTTATCAACAACATAGCAAAGACTTATCAAGAAACAGGCATACTTTGGGAAAAATACGACGGGGTTGACGGTGGTTACGCCAAGAAAAACGAATACGCAGTTACAGAAATGCTTGGATGGTCTGGCGGGGTATTTAGTTATTTTTATAAAAAGTATATGGGGTATAAGTAATGAGAAAGGTTTTCGACGTGCATTTTCATTTTTCTTTTAGAGTTCCGCTAGAAGAAAGTGTTGAATCTTTTAGACAGACGTTTGACCTGTATGGTGTAGACAGAAAGGCGTTTTTAGCGCTTGGATATAAAAGTGGTAATGGTGAGTTTGGATATGACCACGATTATTGCTGTAACGTCCGCGCGTTATTTTATAAGTATTCTTTTGCGCCTAAGGGCTATGCGTTTGGACATTTGACTTACGGAAAGAATTTAAGCGAAAAAGAACTT